>CAIKJM010000504.1 GCA_903827735.1 uncultured Rhodanobacter sp.
AAGCTTTTGCCCCGGGGTAGGCCTGCTGCACGATGGTGGTGGCCTTGTTGCCGCAGGTGTCTTCGGCGTGCGCGATTGGGGTTCCGAGCAGCAGGGCGGCGACAATCAAAAAGCACTGTGTCTTCAGCATGCGCATGACTTCCTGTGTGGCTAATGCGACGCAACGAAAGCCTGATGCCGCTCAGCGGACAGTGGCACCCGGCGCGGCGCCCTGGTCGGCGTCGAGCAGAAACAGATCGCTGCCACCGTCACCGGCGGAAAGAATCATGCCTTCGGACAGGCCGAAGCGCATCTTGCGCGGTGCAAGGTTGGCGATGAAAACCACGTTGCGGCCGACGAGTTTTTCCGGCTCGGCGTAGGCGGCGCGAATGCCGGAGAAGATCTGGCGCGTGCCGAGGTTGCCGGCGTCCAGTGCGAAGCGCAGCAGCTTGTCCGAGCCTTCCACGAATTCGCAGGCGGTGACCTTGCCGATGCGCAGATCGAGTTTGGCGAAGTCGTCGATCGAAACGGTCGACGTTGTAGTGGCGTCGCCGCTGGTGGGCTGGCTGGTGTTCATGGGCTTGCTGGATTCCTTGGGCTTTTTAATCGGCGCAACCTTCGCGGGTGCTTCGCTGGATGGAGCGCCCAGCGATTCCTTCGAGGCTTCGACCATAGCTTCGACGTGCTTCGGATTGATGCGGCCGAGCAGCGACTCGAACGGCTGGATCGTGTGGCCGAACAGCGTGCGGCGCGCATCGTCGAAGCTGCTGATCGGCGCCGCGAGAAACTGTTCGGCAGCGGCGACGGTTGCCGGAAGAATCGGCTTGAGCAGGCCGGCCAGCAGGCGAAAGCCGTTCAGCGCCAGCGTGCAGACCTGCTGCAGCTTGTCGCGACGGCTGTCGTCTTTGGCCATTAGCCACGGCGCCTTGGCCGCGATGTAGCCGTTGACCAGATCGGCGATGGTGACGAAGCGTCGGGTGACCTCGGCGAATTCGCCGGTTTCGTAAAGCTCGCTGACGCCATCGTAGTGCGCCAGCAGGGTCTGCCACAGCGCGGATTCTTCGCTGTCGAAATGATCGGCCAGCTTGCCGCCGAAAAATTTCTGCACAAACCCGGCTGTGCGGCTGGCGATATTCACCCACTTGCCGATCAGGTGCGAATTGACGCGCTCCTCGAAGGCCTTGAGGTCGAGATCCACGTCGACCGGTGCATCGCTGAGCATGGTGGCGAAGTAGTAGCGCAGGAATTCCGGATGCAGGCCGGCATCGAGGTAGGTGCGCGCCTTGATAAAGGTGCCGCGCGACTTGGACATCTTGGCGCCGTTGACCGACAGGTAGCCGTTGACGTGCAGCGCCGTCGGCGTGCGCAGCTGCGCGCCGTGCAGCATGGCCGGCCAGAACAGGCCGTGGAAATTGATGATGTCCTTGCCGATGAAGTGGTGCATTTCGGCCGTGCTGTCCGGTGCCAGAAAGTCGTCGAACGTCAGCCCGGTCCGGTCGCACAGCGCCTTGAAGCTGGCGAGGTAGCCGACGGGCGCATCCAGCCAGACGTAGAAAAATTTGCCCGGCGCATCGGGTATCGGAAAGCCGAAGTAGGGCGCGTCGCGCGAGATGTCCCAGTCCTTCAGGCCGCCGTCCAGCCACTCCATCAGCTTGGCCACCACGCCGCTGTTGGCGACCGGTTTGCCGGCGGTGAACTTGCCGCCGAACCAGTCGCGCAGCAGCGGTTCGAACTTGGACAACTCGAAAAAGTAGTGCTCCGAATCGCGCAGGACCGGCGTGGCGCCGGACATCACCGAGTATGGAGCGATCAGGTCGGTCGGTGCGTAGGTGGCGCCGCAGTTCTCGCAGTTGTCGCCGTACTGATCGGGCGTGCCGCAGTTGGGGCACACGCCCTTGATGTAGCGGTCCGGCAGGAACATGTCCTTTTCCGGATCGAACAGCTGCTGGATGCTGCGGCTGGCGATAAACCCACCGTCGCGCAGTCGCGTGTAGATCAGCGAGGCCAGCTCGCGATTCTCTTCCGAGTGCGTGGTGTGATAGTGGTCGAAGCTGAAATGGAAGTCCGAAAAATCCGCTTCGTGACCCGCACGAATGTCGGCGATAAACGCCTCCGGTGACACGCCGGCTTTTTCAGCGGCCAGCATGATCGGCGTGCCGTGCGCGTCGTCGGCCGCCACGAAATGCACCTCGTTGCCCATCATGCGCTGCGCGCGCGCCCAGATATCGGTCTGGATATAACCCAGCATGTGGCCCAAATGCAGCGGACCGTTGGCGTAGGGCAGGGCGTGGGTAACGAGCAGGCGACGTGGCATGGCGGTTTTGATGACGGCAATTCGGCAGCAGGAAAGCGCCGGATTATGGCACGCAGGCATGACGGCCGGTGCGGCTTAAACCTCGCGGGAGCCCGGCATGCCTTGGTCGCGCTCGCACAATTTGCAATGCACGTTATTGCATGTTTATATATGTTTATGGATATTTCGAACGATGCGGCGGAAGCGCCCCACGAGATCGTTGATGCGCGCGATTTGCAAAAAGCCGCCCGGGCGACACGATTTATTTTTCTGATGTCGGGATTCGCGATGGCCAGCTGGGCGCCGATGGTTCCCTACGCGAAGGCCCGACTTCATCTCGACGATGCGGATCTTGGACTCGTGCTGCTGGCGTTTGGCGGTGGGTCGATGCTGTCGATGCCGGCGATCGGCTGGCTGGCCGGTCGCTACGGCAACCGCCGCGTGATCAGCGCTGCGGCCCTTCTGATGTGTCTTGCCTTGCCGGCACTGGCGCTGGTTTCCACGCTGCCGCTGCTCGCCGTAGGGCTGCTCTATTTCGGCGCAATGCTCGGCGCGGTGGATGTGGCGATGAATGCGCACGCCGTGGACGTCGAGCGGCTTCAGGACCGCGCGGTGATGTCCGGCTTCCATGGGCTTTTCAGCGTGGGCGGTTTGGTCGGTGCCGCCGGCATGAGCGCGATGCTGGCCAGCGGCCTGCCTTTGTTGACCTGCGCGCTGCTGGTCTCTGTGGCGATAGCGGCTATCGTTTTCAGTCAGCAGGCCAGCCTGCTGCCCCGGCCGATTGCCGCAAACGGTGCGGTGACGCCGGCGTTTGCCTTTCGTCTTCCGCGCGGATTGCTGCTGCTGATCGGCATGCTTTGCTTCGTGATCTTTCTGGCGGAAGGCTCGATGCTCGACTGGAGTGCGCTGCTGCTGCGAGATTTTCGTGGAACCGCAGCGGCGTCTGCCGGCATCGGCTATGCATGTTTCTCCGTGGCCATGGCGATCGGACGGCTGACCGGCGATCGCCTGGTCGCACGGCTCGGCCCGGTGTGGACGGTGCGTGCGGGCGCGGCGCTGGCAGCGATCGGGTTTCTCACCGCGGCACTGCTGCCGTGGGCAGCTGCCGCGCTGCTCGGCTTCGCGCTGATCGGCCTGGGCGCTGCCAACGTCGTGCCGGTGATGTTCAGCGCGGCGGGACGTTTGCCGGCGAGCGCGTCGGCGGTGTCAATCGCGGCCGTGACCACGCTGGGTTACGCCGGCCTGCTGCTGGGACCGGCGCTGATTGGCTTCTTCGCCCATGCGACCAGCCTGCCTACAGCGTTGGGCGGCATCGCGGCCCTCCTGCTGCTAGTCGCGGCGTCGGCACACGTGGTGCGCCGGTGATGTCTTCTTTCTTGCATGGAGTGGATGCCGTGAACAATTTGGTGCTCGATAAACAACAGCAGCCCGCACCCGATACGGTGATTTTCGATATCGGCGGCGTGCTGATCGACTGGAATCCTCGCCATCTCTATCGCCAGTTGTTCGACGATGAAGCCGCCATGGAACGATTTCTCGCCGAGGTGTGCAGCCCCGAGTGGAACGAGCAGCAGGACGCCGGTCGGTCCTGGGATGAGGCGATCGCGCTATTGCTAGCGGAATTTCCCCGGCAGGCGTCGCTGATCCGCGCCTATCG
>CAIKJM010000505.1 GCA_903827735.1 uncultured Rhodanobacter sp.
ACGGCGAGCGCCCGATCTTCGACCTGTATGGCGTCGAGGATGAAATGCAGCGCGCGCTGAAGAAAGAGGTGCCGCTGAAATCGGGTGGTTACCTGATTGTCGACCAGACCGAGGCGATGACCACGATCGACGTCAACACCGGTGCCTACCTGGGCACGCGTAACCTGGAGGAAACGGTTTACCGCACCAACCTCGAAGCGGCGCAGGCAGCATCGCGCCAGCTGCGTCTGCGCAACCTCGGCGGCATCATCATCATCGATTTCATCGACATGATCGATGAGGAGCACAAGCGCCAGGTGCTGCGCATGTTGAGCAAGGGTCTGGCACGCGACCACGCCAAGACCACGGTGTATCCGATGTCCGCGCTGGGTCTGGTGGAGATGACGCGCAAGCGCACCACGGAAAGTCTTGCGCGCCAGCTGTGCGAACCTTGCGCCACCTGCAACGGGCGCGGCCAGCTGAAGACCGCCGAAACCGTCACCTACGAAATTTTTCGCGAAATCACCCGCGCCGTGCGCCAGTTCAACGCCGAGAAATTGCTGGTCATGGCCAGCCCGTCGGTGGTGACCCGCATCCTCGAAGAAGAGTCCGGCGCGGTCGCCGAATTGGAAGAGTTCATCTCCAAAAGCATACGATTTCAGGCCGAAGAGCACTATTCGCAGGAACAGTTTGATGTGGTTTTGCTGTAGATCCGGCCTCAATCCGCTAGCCACGCCCGGCCCGGATAGCCTGGCGTGAAGGCGCTGTGGCAGCGGCGGCTGCACGGCTGTGCGCGTGCAGTGGGCTGGATCGGCGGCAGTGCGGTGATTCTGCTGGCTGTGGTGATGGCGCTGACTCAACTGCTCCTGCCGCTGCTGGCGCAGCATCCCGAATGGGTCGCGGCGCAGCTCAGCGAGCGGCTGCAGCGCCCGGTCAGCTTCGCCTCGATGGAAGGACGCTGGACACCCTCCGGGCCATTGTTCGTGATGCATGGCGTCACCGTAGGCGCGCAGAACGGTCAGGCCGGCACGCCGCTCTCCATACCGGAGTCCGAACTGAAGCTGGATTTCGGCGGTTGGCTGGCGCCATCACGGCATCTGGTCAACCTGCACGTGCGCGGGCTGGAGCTGGATCTGGTTCGCGGTGCCGACGGCGGCTGGCATGTCAACGGCATCGGCGTGGCCGGCGGCAAAAGCAAGCAGCCACTGTCGCTGGGCCCGCTGTCGATGGATATCTGGCTGGAAAATCTGCGCGTCGTGATCACTGACGCGCACCCCGGCAAAAGCTACACCTTGCTGGCGCGGCAGCTGCGCTTGAGCCGCCAGGGTGACCACATACGTTTCGGTGGGCTGCTGCAGCGCGACGGCGCGTCCGCGCTGCTGCATACGGCGGGGCGTTTTCGCCAGGATGGCAGCTCAGGCCATCTTTGGCTCGGTGCGGACGATATCGATCTCAAGCCGCTGCTGTCCGGTATCGATATGGACGGCTATACGGCTGAACAGGGTCATGGCCAGCTGGCCGCGTGGCTCGACTGGTATCACGGCAAAGTGGTTGGCAGCACGATCCGCTTGGATCTGGATCAGCTATCGCTAGCGAACGCTGGTGGAGCGCGCGCCAGCGTGTCGGCCCTGCACGGCGTCGCCGGCCTGCGCCGAACGGGCGATGGCTACGACGTGCGCTGGGCTGGCGATGATGACAGCCTGCTGGCGTTGAGCCTGCATCAGAGCGTGGGTCAGCCCACCCGCATCGGCGTCGCTGCGCGTGAGCTACAGGTGGCGCCGTTTTTGCCTTGGCTCGCGCTGAAGCCCAATCTTAACTTGCCGCTTGCGCAGTGGCTCGGCGGCGGACACCCTCGCGGCGATCTCAATCGGGTCGCCTTGCAGTGGAATCAGGCCAATGGCGTGCAGTCCGTCGATCTTGCTTTTACTGGGCTCGCGATCGATCCGGTCGGCAAGTTACCCGGCGTGAGCGGACTGCGTGGCGAGGCGCGGGGCGATGCCGACGCGTTTTCGCTGGAGTTGCCGGCTCAGTCCACCACGCTGCAGTTTCCGCAGATCTTTCGTCAGCCGTTTTCGCTGACGAGCTTGAGTGGCACGCTGGCGTTCTGGCCGGATAGCGGCGACTGGCATATCGGCGTGGACGCGCTGGATTTTGCCGGCACCGGTTACGCGGGCGACGCGCGCGGCGAAATCACTCTGCCGGCGCAGGGCGGCGCCCCTTTCCTGGATTTCTATGCCGGCTTGGATCATGCCAATTTGCAGACAGCCAAGGCTTACCTGCCGATCAATACGCTGCCCCCCGCCACGATCAGCTGGCTCGACAACGCGCTGATCGAAGGCCGTATCGATCAGGCCCAGGTGCTGGTGCGCGGCAGTCTGGCCGACTGGCCGTTTCGGCACAACGAAGGCCGTTTCGAAGCGCGCGCACCGATCACAGGTCTAGTGTTTGACTACGGCAAGGGCTGGCCGCGCGGCGAAGGGCTCGATCTGGTCGCCAGCTTCGTCAACAACGGCTTGTCCGCCGAAGCCGCCGCGGGGCGCGTGCTCGGCGTGAAAGTCGACCATGCCGCGGCCCAGATCCCCGATTTCGCCGATCCTGTGCTCGATCTTTCCGTGCAGGGCAGCGGCAGCGGCGCCAGCCTGATGGACTTCGTGCGCAAAAGTCCGATCGGCAGTGCTCAAGCCGATACGCTGGCCAAGCTCAATGTCGGCGGCAGCGGCGCGGTCGATTTTCATTTGGCGCTGCCGCTGGCGCGGCCGAACGAGGGGAAGGTGAATGGTACGGCGCAGTTGAAGGATGCCGACCTCACGGCGCCGGAGTGGAACCTCAAGCTGGATAAGATCAATGGGCCTTTGCGCTTCGACGGGCACGGTCTGCAGGGCGGCCCGCTGGACGTCGGCTTTCGTGGACAGCCGTCCAAACTGCAGCTGGCCATTGCGGGTGGCAATGCCGATCCCGGAACGACGTTCTCGGCACAGCTGACCGGCAGCTATCAGCTGACGGAGCTTGTTCAGGATTACCCGACGCTCAAATGGCTGGTGCCGCTGGCCGATGGGCGCAGCGATTTCGCCATCGGCTTCACGGTTGCCCATTCGGCGGGCAGCAAAGGACTGACGCAGACGCTCAGCGTGGATTCTCCACTGACCGGCATCGCGCTGAACCTACCGGTGCCTTTGAGGAAGTCGATTTCCGATACCCTGCCGCTTCATCTGACGCTCGGCCTGCCCGTGAGTGGCAGCGATTTGCAGCTTGCCCTAGGTCAGGTTGCCAGGGGCCGTTTTCGCCTGGCCGACGGCGCGCAAAAGCCGCTGGCGGGAACCATAGCACTGGGCAGCGAAATGCCGAACGATCTGCCGGCGCAGGGATTGCGCATTCGCGGGCGCACCGACCAGATGGACGTCACCGGCTGGGTGCAGCATGTCGCTGCCGGCGGCGGCGGGGACGGTCCGTCGCTGGAAAACCTCGACATCAGCACGGCGCAAGCTACGCTGTTCGGCTATCCGTTCGGCGCCATGCAGATCAAGGCAAAGCCCTCGGCCGAGGCGATCAGCGTGGACGTGGCGGCCTCTACGATAAGCGGCAATTTCAATGTGCCCACGCGCGAGATGGACAAGCGCGGGATTACCGCGCGTCTGCAAAAACTCTACTGGCCGAAGGATACGGCTATCGCTACCGCCGCGAATGGACGTCCAAACGCGGCGTCTTCAGCTGGCGCTGGCACGGCCCCGGTTGTTGCATCCTCTTCCGCCGCCTTGGATGCCTCGTCGACTGCTGCACCACCGGCGAATCCGGCCAATACCGGTATCAATCCGGCTGCGCTGCCGCCGTTTCACCTGTGG
>CAIKJM010000506.1 GCA_903827735.1 uncultured Rhodanobacter sp.
CGCGTCGTTGATGCCGTCGCCGAGAAAGCCGACCGTGTGGCCCATGCGCTGCAGCGACTTCACCACGCGCGCCTTCTGCAGCGGCGACATTTTGGCGAACACCGTGGTGCGCTTCACCAGCGCGTCCAGCTCGTCATCTTCCAGCGGCTCGATGTGCTTGCCCTGCGCCGAGTGCTCCACGTCCAGCCCGACCTCGCGGCAGATCTTGCGCGTCACCGCCTCGTTGTCGCCGGTGATCACTTTCACCTCGACGCCGTGATGGCGCAGCGCGGCGATCGCGGTGCCCGCGGTGTCCTTCGGCGGGTCGAGGAAGGCCAGGCAGCCCACCGCGATCATGTCGGTTTCGTCGGCCACGCTGTAGCTGCGCTCGGAAGCCGGCGGATAGCGCTTGATCGCCACCACCAGCACGCGCAGGCCGTCCTCGTTGAGCTCGTGCGTCATTGCCTTGATCTCGGCGCGGCGCGCGTCGGTCATTGGCAAAACCTCGTCGCCCGATTTTAGATGGCCGCAGATCGACAGCATCTCCTCGACCGCGCCCTTGCATACCAGCAGCTCCTCGTCATCGCCCTTGGCTACCACCACCGACATGCGCCGGCGCTGGAAGTCGAACGGGATCTCGTCGACGATGCGGTAGGTCTCCGCGGTCGGCTCCAGGTCGCGATGCTCCAGTACCGCTTTGTCCATCAGGTTCTTCAGGCCAGTCTGGAAGCGGCTGTTGAGATAGCCGTATTCCAGCGCCTCGTCGGACTCTTCGCCGTTTAAGTCGAGATGACGTTCCAGCACGATCTTGTCCAGCGTCAGCGTGCCGGTTTTGTCGGTGCACAGCACGTCCATCGCGCCGAAGTTTTGAATCGCGTTGAGCCGCTTCACCACCACCTTCCGCTTGGACATCGCCATCGCGCCCTTGGCGAGATTGGCGGTGACGATCAGCGGCAGCATTTCGGGCGTCAGGCCGACCGCGACCGACAGCGCGAACAGAAACGCATCGAGAAAGCTGCCCTTGTCCCACCAGTTGATCGCAAACACGATCGGCACCATCACCGCCATAAAGCGGATCAGCAGCCAGCTGACGCTCTTCACGCCACGGTCGAAGCTGGTCTGCACGCGCTGGCCAACCATGGTGTGCGCCAGCGAACCGAGGTAGCTGCGCGGGCCGGTAGCCACGATCACGGCAGTAGCCGTACCGCTGACCGCGTTGGTGCCCATGAAGCACACAGTGCTGAGGTCGAGCGGACTGTCGATGGCGCCCTGTGCCTCGTCCGCCGTCGGCGCACCGGCGCGCGGCGCGAGCTTTTCCACCGGCAGCGATTCGCCGGTGAGAATGGCCTGACTGATGAAAAGATCCTTGGCGCTGAGCAGGCGGATATCCGCCGGCACCATGTCGCCGGCGGCCAGGTGCACGATATCGCCAGCCACCAGCTCGGCAACCGGCACTTCGATGCGCTCGCTGTGGCCGTCGGAGGAACGACGGGTCACCGTGGCGGTATTGCGCACCATCGCCTTGAGCTTCTCGGCGGATTTGGCCGAGCGGTATTCCTGAGTGAAGCTCAGCAGCACGCTGATCAGCACCATCACCGAAATGATCGTCGGGCCAGTCAGGTTGGTATGGTCGGTGGCCAGCTGCACGCAGGCCAGCACCAGCAGCACCACGATGAACGGGTTCTTGAACGCGTGCAGCAGCTGCAGCGTCCAGTGCGGCGGCTTTTCGTGCGACACCTCGTTGACGCCGTCGCGGTCGAGCCGCTCGGCGATCTGCTCCTCGTTGAGGCCGGCCATGCTGGTGTCGAGCGACGCAAGCAGCGCGTCACGCTCGCGGTAGGCTTCCTGCGCCACCACCACGCGCACGGCGGCTGAGCCGCTCTTGCCCGCAGCGGTAGGGATCACTTGCTTGATCATGGCGTTATCCGAAAAGTGTTGGTAAGCCCACGGCTGGTGCACGCCCGGATACAGCACGGAGGTGGCCAGATCGTGCGCGAGGCACGAGGCTGCGTCGCGATCGTCAGAGCGGTCGCGACGGATCCATCGAGCGTGTCTCCACCATTGGCGGAGGCCACGACTTGCCGATCACACGCAGCTTCACGCCTGCCTTGATAACAGGGCAATGTTGCGGTGAGTTTGCAGCGGGCGGCGGCTGACCGTGACGCGAGCGGCGGCAGCGGCGCGGGCGGCAGTCAGATCGGCCCGGCGTGGCATGTCGATCACTACCGCCTCGGTGGCCGGGCGACTCAGCGGCGCAGGCACGGTGATCACACGCGCAGCGCGCGGCCGGTCGCGGCGAGCGGACAGCACAAGGGAGCGCAGAGCGCGCAAAAAACCGGGGGTGCGAAAGAGTGTCATCGCCCATCTCCTCATAACGACGCATGCAGCGCCGAAGGAGGTGGGCCGGGCTTCCCTAGTCGAGGAAAACGCCAGCCGACCGCAGGCGGTCGCC
>CAIKJM010000507.1 GCA_903827735.1 uncultured Rhodanobacter sp.
CGCGGCTTTTGGGCATACCCATCGCCTGCTGGATCACCATAAAGCGCTCGGGCAACAAGCGCAGCCCCGCTTCTCCAGCGGCCTGCTGCGCCAGCTGCTGTTTGACGCCGGCAGCGACCTCGAGCTGCTGCGCGAGAAATGTTCTGACGACGGTCGGTGAGCTCGGTGCACGGACGATCTGCGCGTGCTTGAGCTCGCGGCTGAGGTAAAGATCGTAAGCGCTACCCTTGCCAACGACGACGTGATGTTCCGGTCTATCCACATCCGCGTTGGTTTTTATGAGTGACTCGTTGCGGACCAGGTAAAAGCCCTCAATCAGCACGTAGGCCGCAGTGAACGCGATCTTTTCGCCACGCGCCGGATCGATGGCGAAGAAACCTATATCGGCATTCTCGTCGGCGACGGCATGTACGGATCTTCCCGCCGTATCGAAGGTGATCCATTCGACATCGACGCCGAGACGTCGCCCCAAGGCCATCGCCAGATCGATCGAAACCCCGAGGGGTTTTCCCGTCGCCGGATCGCGGCTGGCGAGTATCGGGTTGCCCAGATTGATCGACGCTCGCAGAACGCCCGTGGGTGCGAAGCGCATCTTGATGGACTCTTTGCTCGTCACGATTTAATTCCGATATGCGAGTTTCCAGACCCTATGTGGTCGTCATTGGATGAACGTGTCCAGCTGAGTCCTTTCGTTTGGGCGATCGCCTTCGCATATCGCATGGATGCGGTGGAGGGCGTAGTCACCACCGGATTCAGAGCAAACTTTCGATGGGCAGTAATCTCAGGAAAACCACTTCTACTCTGCGCTTCAATGTGACGTCCGGATCGCGGTGGAAGGTTTCGATGCTGTCGCCATCGCTGGCGGTCCACTGCAGCGTCCCCGCGTGTGCCTCGTCGTGGCCGACCAGGGCAACCGCGTAGGCGTTCTTCGGTTGCGTGGCCTTGTCAAAAAACTGCGTGACTGCGGCAGCAAGAGCCGGGCACTGCACGATGATGCCCATCTCGGTGTTCAAATTTTTTGACCGCTGATCGAGATTCATCGAACCGATGAAGACCTGCTTCTGGTCGACCACGATCGCCTTGGCGTGAAGGCTGACACCCGACGATCGTCCACGCGCAGTTGTTTTTTGTTTGGCATGCGGGTCAGGCCGCAGTTCAAAAATCTGCACGCCGCTAGCCAGCAACTGACGTCGATAGCGCGAATAGCCAACATGCACCGCTGGTTCATCGGTGGACGCCAGCGAGTTGGTGAGCACTTTTACCGCGATATGTCGACGGGCCATATCGGTGATGTACTGCGCGCCCTGCTCGCCGGGTACGAAATAGGGCGAGATAAGCAGCACGCTTTGCTGTGCCTGTGCCGTCATCGCCTTGACCTGCGGCCCGATGCGCAGTGCTGCGCTACTGCTTTCTTCGGTCACTTTCTGCGGGTCGTCCGCTACGAGCTTGGCATCGCCCCACATCCAGGCTCCAGGACGGTCGGCCAAGGGGCCATCCGGGAGTTTGTCCAGCGCGGCCTGCGCATAATCCGACTGCGCAAACGTGCGTTCGTCGTGCGTCAGGTCGATTCGCAACTTCGCCAGATCGTAATGCGTCGCACGCTTGCCCTTGAATGCTGTCACCGGATAGGCCGCATCGCAATTCCAGTAGGCATCGAAAGCATCCGATGCTTCGCGCACAACTGGCCCGATGGCGATCAGGTCGAGATCACGAAAATGCAGATCTTTGCTGACGGAGAAATAGCCGTCGCCGATGTTACGGCCGCCGACCACCGCCACATTGTTGTCTACGATGAATGACTTGTTGTGCATGCGCCGGTTGAGCCGGCGCGCGTCCATAACGAATTGCAACGCTTTGGATGCGGTCGATGGGTCGCGCGTCATGAACGGATTGAACAAGCGTACTTTGATGTTTGGATGCCTATTGAGTGCATTCAGTACATCGATTTCGTCGTGCAAGTTGATGTCGTCGATTAATAGGCGCACACGTACGCCACGATCTGCCGCTGCGAGCAGATGCTGCATGACCAGCCTACCCGTCGCGTCGTTATTGAATACGTAGTACTGCAGATCGATGGAACGCTGCGCGTGATCCGCCAGCGTAATGCGGCTCATCAACGCATTTTCACTTTGGGTCAGTAGGCGAAATCCGGATTCAGTGGGGTGATCGTCGGTCTGAGCTGCGATGTTTTTGGCTCGCGGTGTCACCACCGCCGGCGGCAACGCGGTAGACGTTTTTTTGACGTAGTTGCTGCGAACCGAGGAGCATGCTGTCAGCGTCAAAAGTACGGCAACAAGCGCAGCGATGAGGTGCCTAGGTGTGGGCGCAAATTTCACTGTCGGAACCTGCCTATACGTAGGGAGAATGCATTTGTCTGTTGCTTGCACTACGCCAATCGCGGCGGCAGTTCTAGCAGGTATTCCTCTCCCCGTAGATGAACGCGCCGCGAGGTCGGGTAGAGGGGCCATCTGATCGTGTCGCCGGTAATAGCCCGCTGATCGACAATCAAGCTTGAATTTGCCCCTGCGTTGTCATACCGCTTTTAGAGAGGTCGCGACAGCTCACGCCGAAGCCCTCCCGCCGGCGCTGCCCGATGATAGGTAACGCGTTGCCGTTCGCCAAGTGGCCGTGGCTGGAGTTGTTCGCCAAGGCTTCCGCAGTGCTCACGAATTGGCGACATCCACCTTTGCACCGAAGTTATCCGCGGGCTCGCCGTACCGCCTGAACATGTTTTACAGCGAGTCGCTCAACGCTGCGCCGTTGTCCACGCTGAAGCGGACTCGGCCACGGTCGAGCCGCACGCTCAGCTGCCGATATTTTCGGAGGTAACGCAGGCCGACCGCGGCAGCTGCTAATCCAGCCGCGGCGCCGACGACCAGCGCCCAGCGCGGACCAAAAGTATCTGCCACCCAGCCGACGATGGGCGCCCCGATCGGCGTGCCGCCCAATGCGATGGCCATGACGATCGCCATCACGCGGCCGCGCATGGCCGGCGCGGTGGACAACTGCACCGTGCTGATCACGGTGGTCGTAAAGGTCTGCGCGGCGATGCCGATGATCACCAGGGCGGCGCCGAACGACCAGTAGTTGGGCATGACGGCGGCCAGCGCTAGGCCAAAGCCAAAAACGGCGGAGGCGACAAAGACCAGGGCAACGTGCGCCTTGGCGCGCTGGGCAGCGAGCAGGGCGCCGGCCACCGA
The DNA here is from genome assembly GCA_903827735.1 of uncultured Rhodanobacter sp. GTDB lineage: Bacteria > Pseudomonadota > Gammaproteobacteria > Xanthomonadales > Rhodanobacteraceae > Rhodanobacter. Next base: position 3,201 of record CAIKJM010000507.1, read on the forward strand.
GCCGATCGCCATAATCGACGTCAGCAATCCGTATTCGCTGGCGCCGGCGTGAAACGCGGTCACCGACATGGTGGAAATAAAGATGGGAAAGTTCAGGCCGAAGGTGCCGACGAACAGCAGCATGCACAGCACGGATTTCAGATCGGGGCGTTGCCACACATAGCGGAACCCTTCGATCAGGCTGCCGCGCTTGCGCACGGCGCGTTCGCCGCGATGCAACTTGTCCACCCGAATGAGGCACAGCGAAAGGATCACAGCGGCGTACGAGAAGGCATTGATCAAAAACACCCAGCCCGTGCCGACTCCGGCGATCAGCAAACCGGCGACCGCCGGCCCGATCATGCGCGCCGCGTTGAACGAGGTGGAGTTCAAGCCCACGGCGTTGGACAAATCCGCCTCGCCCACCAGTTCGGATACAAAGGTTTGTCGCGCCGGCGCATCAAAAGCGGCGGCACAGCCGAGCAGGAAGGCGAATATGTATACGTGCCACAGCTGCACCAGCCCCGTGACGGTGAGTACACCCAGGCAAAGCGCCAGCAGGCCCATCGACGCCTGCGTCGCCAGCAGCAGCTTGCGTCGGTCCAGATGGTCGGCCGCATAGCCGCTGAAGGGCAGCATCAGCAGCTGCGGCCCGAACTGCAAACCCATCACGATGCCGACCGCAGTCGCGTTGTGGTGGGTCAGCTGGGTCAGCACGATCCAGTCCTGCGCGGTGCGCTGCATCCAGGTGCCGACGTTGGAGACGATCGCGCCGCCGGCCCACAGCCGATAGTTGGGATTGCGCAGCGAGCGAAACGTGCCATTCATGCGAACTTACTTGGCGACCGGGGTATTGCCGCCATGAAAGCGCCCGAAATGGCGCGCCATCATCACGCCCATCAGGATCATGCCCAGGCCGAGCGCCGAGGCGTCGTCGGCGGCGCGCAGGTCGAACTCGCCGACGTGACACAGCAATAGGTAGCTGAAGACCAGATTCAAGAATCCCCATAGTACGTTGACCGTGGACGAAGACAGTCCCACGCCGGACGGCTTGGCAAACGGGCTCTGGAAGGCGCGGCCCAGCATGCCGCTGACAAAATGCGGGACGGCGTTGGCGAGGAAGGCGCCGCCGAAGAACCAGGCGATATAGGGGGTCCAGGCCATGGTCATGCCCTCCTCTCAAGCAGATCAATCACATCCTGCGTGCTGCCGGTTTCTGCAATCCGCGGGAAAATGCGCGCGATGCTGTGGGTGTGGTCTTCCAGGCTCAGGTCGGTCATCGCATCGATCGGCAGCGTAACGTTGAAGCCGTTCTCATACGCGTGGCGCGCGGTGGACTCGACGCCCGCGCTGGTGGCGACACCGACCACCACGACCTGGGTAACGCCGCGTTCTTTCAAATAAGCGTCCAGATCGGTGCCGGTGAATGCACCGCGAGTCCGCTTGGTCACCAGGTGGTCCTGCGGCTGCGGATTGAGTTGGGGAATGAGATCGGCCCAGCCAGGCGGGAACTCGCCGCGCAGCCGCGATTGTTCGACGCGACCGGGCGAAACGCCCGTGACGTTGACCAGCACCACCGGCAGATCACGCTGGCGAAACGCCTCAATCAGGCGGCAGGCGTTGCCGATTACGCCGTCGATCGGATGCGCGGTGGGTAGGCCGACGATGCCTTTTTGCAGATCGATCACGATCAGGGCGGTGTGCTTGTCCAGCGTGGTGAGCGGCATGGGGGTTCTCCTTGGAAATCTTGCATGGCGAATGCAGCGTAGGTTGGGCTGAGCGCACCGGTGCCCAACCTACCGTGCGCGCGCAGATGTGCGTCTATTCCTCGCTCAGCCTTTTGAGCAAAGCGATACCTTGGGCGAGCGTCGCTTGCTCCTTGGCCGCGAGCTTGATGCTGATGGCGCGGTAGAGCCAGTCTTCCCGCGCCGCGCGAGAGGCCTTGATCATTTTTCGGCAGCTCGCGGTTAGCGAAAGAACGGTCTGTCGGCCGTCGGTGGGATGCGGCGCGCTGGCAATCAGGCCCGCAGCCTGCAGCGACGAGACCGTGGCGCCCATCGACTGCGGGCGTACGCCGTC
>CAIKJM010000508.1 GCA_903827735.1 uncultured Rhodanobacter sp.
GCGCTCCTCCAGCATGGCGGTATCGCGGACCATGCTGTCGGAGAGTTTCTGGCGCATCTCCGCGACGACTTCGGCAGCAGCCCTGGGCGCTTCGGACGCGGCTTGCACGAGCCGGGAAATCTCGGCGATCGTGTCGCTGGCATGCGCCTGGGTCTGTGCCGAGATGTCGTGCGCGGTCTTCGCCAGCGTGTCGCAAATCGCCTGCTGCCGGCTCGCGGCATGCTCGCCCGCCTGCTCCCACTGACTGCTCAGCGCCGCAGTCATCGCAGCGAACGCATCTGTCCAGGTCGTCAAACGATCCTGTGCCCGCGATTCCAGCAAGGTCTGCAAGTCCGCATGCGACTGATGCACGCGGTGGACCAGCGACGTGGCGTGTTCATCGAACGTCGCCGCCGCCGCGCACAACGCCTGCTGATGGCGGGTCGCCAGATCGGCGTTGACGGCATCCTGCCGCGACAGCGCATCGTTCCACGCGCTCGCCGCGCCGTCCGCCGCGGCGTTGAGGCGTGCAGCGACGCCTTCCAGCAGACCGGCCGAGCGTTGCTCGAACGTTTCGCTGAATTGCTGCAGCGAGCGGCGCAGATCCTCGGCCAGTGCCTCGTTCGTCCGCTGCTGTTGCGCCAGAGCTTCGCCCCAGCTCGCCGCCATCGTCGTGGTGGTCGTCGCCAGGCCGGTCGAGATGCCTTTCAGCTGACGCTCCACAGCCTGGGTTACCGTGTCGTGCAGCGATGCCGTTTCGCGTGCGAGACCGGCCATGGTCGCTTCCACCGCCGGCTGCAGCGCCGCGCCGACCGCCGCAGCACTCGCGGCGACGCTCTCCTGCAACGACGCCTGCACGGCGGTGGCAAGGCGCGTATAGGTGGCCTCGGACCGCGCGTGGAAGGCTTCATGGCTGGCCACCTGCCGCTCGCTGGTCGCCATGCTCTGCTGTTCGATGGTCGTGATCATCGTCTGCAGACGATCGACAAGGGCCGGCATCAGTTCGGTCTGCTGCTGCAGCAGCTTGAACGACTCCTCGCGCTGATGGCTCTGCGAATAAATGCGCAGGGTCGTGGCGATTTTTGCATCCAGCCACTGCACCGCCTGCAGCCGCTCGCGCCGGCACAGCGCCGACAGCAGCCCGAGCATCGCCGAGGTGGCCACGCCCGCGATCGACGTGCCGAACGCAAAACCCAGCCCCTTGACCGGCGCGGCGAGCGAGCCGCGAATCGCCTGCAGATCCGTCGCGCTTTCCAGCGCCATGCCGGTGCCTCGCAGCGTCGCCATCATGCCCAGCAGCGTGCCCAGCATGCCGAGCAGCACGAGCAAGCCCACCAGATACGAAGTCAGCATCGGCACCGGCAAAGCCACGCGCTCACCCTCGATACGCAGGCGCGTCGCGTTGCGCAGGCTCGGATGCAAATCGCCGAGCCAGTCGCGCAGGCTGGCCGGTGCGGTGGACATATCCGTCACCGCGCGCGTCAGCGTAAGCGTGGCCTGCCGATAACGCTGCAGTTCCAGCGCGCCCGCCAGATAGCACGCGCCAATCACCATCGTGACCGAGGTCGCCAGCGGATTGGTTCCGACGTAGCCGGCGCCGATCCAGCACACCGCGGCCAGACCGACGAAAAACACCGCGAGATAAAGCAGATTTCTGACCATGACGCCTCAATAATTAGGTGCGAAGCGCTGCGAGCAGGCCTTCCACGGGATGAAAACGAACGTCCAGCTCCGCGAGCAACACGCTCTGCACGTCCCGACGAAACACGTCCAGCCATGCGCCAGGCGTAATCGCCGTAGCGACCTTGGCAACCTGCGCTTCGGCCAACGCCTTTTGCTCGGCCTGACGCAAGCGTTCGAAACGATCGCCGAGCAGCACGGGCACGCGAGCCAGCAACGCCTGCTCGCGCGGACTCAGCACACGCTCCATGACCGCATCCACGTCGGCCAGCCGCGCCATCTCGATCGACTGCTGGGCAAGCATGTCGCGCAAACGGCCGCGCAGATTACCAGTAGCCGCCTGCATCGACCGCTGAATGGCCTGATAGCGCTGACGAAATACCGAGTAATCGACCGCCTCATGCACGCCCTCTTCCTCGGTCAATGCATGCTCGCCCCCGCGCTGGCGTGACGTGACGAATGTGCTGTCGCTGGCAATGGCGCTGACTAACGAGCGACGCACGCGGGCGCACTCTTCCGCTTCCGCGCTGCAGAAAGTTGGCGCATCCACGTCTACCTCGGCCGGCTTGCCATCAAGCGTCGTCGACAGCGCCACCGCGTGCGTCCAGTCGAGCCACTGGCCCAACCGATCCGACAACGATTGTCTGGACGGTCGAACGTCAACGTCCGTCAGGCGGGCAAGCAAGCGAATAAACGTCGGGCCACGGACACTGGTCCGGTGAGTAGCGTGCGGCATATTTCTGGCTGAAAAACCGCTATTTTACACGCTAACCGCTTGGAGGCGGTTGGGTGTCAGTGCGCGGGCAAAGGCCACGACAGCCTGCCAACTCATGGGCATCATCAATGGATCGGTACAGGAGGGATCATGAAGCGCTTAGCGTCCTTAATGTTTTTGTTAGTTGTTCTAGTTCCTGCATTTTGTATTGCAGGAATCACGTCGGATCAGGCTAGAACGATGTCTTTGCCTAAACTTGCTCACAAACTTTTGGGCGAATCGGGCGCAATCATGATCGACGTCGATCGCCCGCGTTTGAGTAACTTGGAAGATGACCCCATTAGGTTTTACACCCATGCAATGGCTACTGGCTCGCAATTCGGTCTCTGCGCAGCAGATTGGGTCACCGTCGGGTTCAATGCGAAACAGACCATAGAGTCGCTATCGGCCGAGCGTCGGTACGGCGTAGCGGGTGATATGTATCATCCGCCCGAAGCGCAGGACGATTCCAGAAAACTTTGCGCTTCTGTTAAGTCAACAAAAAACTACTATCCCTCGCCTGATGCACAAACCGCGTTGAGCGTCGCTCTATATGTGGCTGCAATAGCGGGTAACGGTCCATTTTCAAATCAAAATTTCAGTTACGAATGCACTGGCAGATGCGCTGAAGGCCGGAACGATCTCAAATGGCTTGGGTTAGATAAGATTGATTCGGTTCGATTGATTGACTGTCCAAAATCTCAGCGAGAAGCAGTTTGCGTCGAGGTGACGACTGGAAGCTACGAAGTCGGCCCGTTTCCGAAGGTATTCGATATCTACGGGACCGCTTGGTACAAATCCGTTGTCGTATCCAAAGTTGTTGTGTGGGTCGGATCCACTGTTGCGTAGCGAAGTTCGAGCAACAAAGTCGCCTCTCCGTCGATCTCATAAGTGAGATCTGCTTTCTACCCCAAGCGACTATTTAGAGTAGTTTCTGTGCGGCGCTGAGCCAACATAGTGCCGGCTGCTGCGAGAGCGAGGTATTGCCATGAAAGGCTGGTTTGAGGTGTGCTGCAATCGCTTAATCACCGCCCTCTTGATCGGTGTCTTTGCTCCGCCATTGTCGGCAGCTACGACTGCCGAGCAAATACCTTTAAGTGCATACGAACACGCGCAAACGTTGGTGCGACTGACTGATGGTCGACGCGTAAATTTGCTGTGCATCGGACAGGGTTCGCCTGCCGTAGTACTTGAGGCTGGGGGTGGCGACGATAGTCTTACCTATCGCATCCTGCAGGCACACGTAGCTCACTTCACTCGCGTGTGCAGCTATGACCGCGCGGGCATGGGCTTCAGCGATCCTTCGTCTCATCCTAGTAGCGCGGAGTACGTGCTTCAGGATTTGCATGAACTATTGCGCCAAGCCGACATTCCACTGCCTATCGTGCTGGTCGGCCACTCCGATGGTGGTCTTTACATCAGCATGTACGCATCGCGCTGGCCGGATGACGTCGCCGGGATGGTGCTGATTGATCCTTTTCAAGTTGGAGCAGAAGAACATGCCGAGCGCGTTCTTACACCAACTCAGCTCAAAGCCTGGTTGGCCGACGATCAAAAAGACATCGCGCAAGCAAGGAAATGTCTCGCGTTAGCCCAGTCCGGAGAATTAAGCCACCAGCCCCAAAAACATCGGGATTGCTTGGACGAACCGGCCAATCCTGATCCCGCATTACATCGCGTGCTAGACGAGCAAATGGCGCGACCGGGCGAAGCGGCCGCCAATCTGAGCCAGCTGCTGGATACCTATCCACCCGCTGAGGGCGGCATGTCACCGGCAGAAAAGCTGGCGATACAAACGCCACTGAAGATGGGCAACAAGCCGCTGATCATTCTGGATGCTACGCATGAACAGTTTGACTACGGGCAAGATCTGCAAGATCGCCTCCTGCTGGCGATGTGGCAAGCCCAAGATGCTGCTATTGCCTCCTCTACCCGCGGTCGCCGAATCATTGTTGACGGCAGTATCCATTACATCCACCAGGAAAGGCCGGAGCTGGTAGCGCAGGCTATTCATGACGTTATCGACGAGGCGCGTTGCAGTCCACATGTCGACTGTGCGGCTACACACTGAGATTGGGCAACCCTGTAAGTTGCGTGCTAATTGGTGGAAACAGTCTGCTTCCGACCCACAGCGGACATGCGCGAATGTGCAACACGTAGACAAACGCTGAGCTAAATCGACGGCTACAAAGGCTTCTGAGAAAGCGTAAGGTTGATAAAGCAGTCCCGCTGCCATCCAATGAAATCAGCGGATTTGTTCTCATAGGCCAAGCTCAGATTGCTTCTGCCGCCATCCGTGGGGGGTGGATATTGCCGCGCATCTCTTTCCTTCCAGCCGGCCTGGATTAGGATGTCTGATACATCGACGTTGCGTATGCACTGATTAGGATGCGGAGGCAAGCCTGGCGTCGCTCCTTCGACGCGGAGATTGATATTCAGAAAATCATCGTCGGGCTTGAACAGGCGCTTCGGATGTAGGCCCGGAACGAATCGATCCGGCCCCTTGTCCGTTCGGCTGCCGCTTTCGCTAACGTAAACATTTAGCCGCCAGCCGCCTCGGCCGCTCAGCTTCATCGAGTA
>CAIKJM010000509.1 GCA_903827735.1 uncultured Rhodanobacter sp.
CGTAGTGCAGGCTATCAATAGTTCGTACGTGATTGGAGAGTTAGCGATGAAAAAGACACTAGTTCTTACGGCAGGTCTAGCGCTTGGGATGTTTGGGGCGACGTCGTTGCAGGCGCGACAAGTCTGTCACAACGTGCGAGTCAAACATATTCAGTCGCAGGACAACCATCGTCTCATCGGCACCGGCGTCGGTGCGGTCGCGGGCGGTCTGCTTGGACATCAGGTTGGCGGTGGCAAGGGCAAGACCCTGGCGACCGTCGGTGGCGCTGTGGCCGGCGGCGTTGTCGGCAATCAGGTGCAGAAAAACGCGCAGAACAAAAAGGCTTACTACACGACCGAACGCCGCTGCGAAGAAGTCAACGACTGACGAACTGGGTTCGAGAGTTCGCCACTCATAGCCCGGACGCGCCTATCGTCCGGGCTTTTTTGTGGGTGTTTGTCGGGGTGCAGCCTTCGTCAGTACGGGGTACCCAACGCACGCTCCCGCTTCAGCGCACGCGCGTACCAGAAAAATTCCTCTAGGAAACGATCGAGCGATTTCTGCGTGTGCGGATCAGTCGGTTTGCCGCCCTCATCCAGCGTTTTGCCGATATGCGGAATCGGGCAAAGGCTAGGCACGCTGGGCATGCCCAGTTCTGCCAACGTCGCTCTCAGCGCCATCGCTGCGCGAACGCCGCCGAATTGGCCCTGCGAATAGCAGACGATGCCGGACGGCCGCCAGAAATATTCCTCGAGGAAGTGATCCAGCAGATTCTTCATCGCTGGCGGTATGCCGTGGTTGTATTCGGCGCTGACGATCAGAAAACCGTCGACGCGTCGGTACAGCGTCGCCAGCGTCTCCAGGACCTCAGGCGCCGTGCCGGCGTCATATTCCTTGTACATGCGGTCCAGCAAAGGCAGCGGCGTCCGCATGGGATCGACCAGCACCGCTTCGTGGCCGCGTTCTTCCAGCGACCTCATGACCAAGCTTGCGGCGCGTATGCCCATGCGTTCGTGGCGTACTGTGCCGAGCAATACGGCGATGGATAGGGGCTGGGATTCAGTCGTCATGGCAGGCTCCGTGGCTGTGCTCACCTTAGCCGTTTCGAGGTCGTTTTCGCGCATTTACGGAACAAAAAATGCCGGCTCGCATCGAGTGCGGCCGGCATGGTGTTTTGAGAGCCACCGACGTGCATGGAGCACATCGGCATGACTCACTGCTCGCTTAGGCAACCGTCAGCGTGACGTCGATATTGCCGCGCGTGGCGTTCGAGTAAGGGCACACAACGTGCGCTTTCTCCACCAGCGCTTCGGCCTGGGCGTGGTCGAGGCCCGGGATGGTGATCTTCAACGCTACTTCGATACCGAAGCCGGTCGGGATCGGGCCGATACCGACATCGCCTTCGACCGTTGTGTCGGCGGGCAGGGCAATTTTCTGCTGGCCGGCGACATACTTCAGCGCGCCGAGGAAGCAGGCGGAATAACCGGCGGCAAACAGCTGCTCAGGGTTGGTGCCTTCACCGCCGGCGCCGCCGAGTTCTTTCGGCGTGGTCAGCTTGACGTCCAGCACCTTGTCGGACGACACGGCGCGACCGTCGCGGCCACCTTGGGCTTTGGCATGAGCGCGATAAGCAACTTTTTCGATAGACATGATGCGTCTCCTTGGGGGGTGGGTGAGTCAGTGGAACATGGGATGGAAAAACCGGTCGATGTGCTTGCGCGTCTTTGGATCGTTGTGCATTTCTGGCTGTTTAAAGTTCGTGCAGCGCGCTCAGCTGTTGTTGGCCAGCCGTTCGCGCAGGTCGTTCAGCTGCGTTTTGAGCGCCAGCAGTTCGTCCACCTCACAGCCGGTGGCGCAAAACACTTCTGAAGGCACGCTGCCGGCCTGTTTTTTCAGCGCACGACCTTCGGCCGTGAGTGAAATGATGACCTGGCGCTCGTCCTCGGCCGAACGTACGCGGTCCAAAAGCCCCGCGGCTTCCAGCCGTTTGAGCAGCGGCGTCAGCGTGGCCGAATCGAGGAAGAGGCGTTCGCCGATCTCCGATACGGTCAGTGCATCGCGCTCCCACAGCACGAGCATCACCAGGTACTGCGGATAGGTGAGCCGCAGCTTGGCCAGCAGCGTGCGGTACACCTTGTTCATGGCCAGGCTCGCCGAATACAGCGCAAAGCACAGCTGCTGGTCGAGCTGCAGCATCGACTGGGTGGAAAGGGCGGCTGAGGTCTTCGGCTTCATGGGTTCGAAATATACATAGCGTGCTATTTAATTGCAAGCTATATATTTTGCACTGTTCAGGAGCCGACATTTAATGAGATTAAAAAGTCCGGCTCGCCGCTAGCCAGCGCTGTGATGGCTTATCCCGCAGCTAACCTGTGCTCAAGCGCTGTCGGCGTTAGACTTCAGCGACAAAACGTATCGGGAACGACGATGACCAAGCTCGCCAGCGGCACCTTCGAAGTGACCATGAATCCCCAAGCGCCAGAGAAAAATGTCGGCGACGTCAGCATCGCCCGCATGGCGCTGGACAAGATATTCAGCGGCGATCTCGATGCGACGAGCAAAGGCCAGATGCTGGCGGTGCGCACCGCGGTCGAAGGCTCGGCGGGATACGTGGCGATGGAACGCGTCACCGGTACGCTGCACGGCCGCCGGGGCTCGTTCGCCTTACAGCACAGCGGCACCATGGCGCAGGGCACGCAGTCGCTGAGCGTTACCGTGGTACCCGATTCCGCGACCGACGAGTTGTCCGGCCTGTCCGGTACGCTGGCGATCAAGATGGTCGACGGGCAGCATCACTACGCGTTCGATTACCTGCTGTCCGAAAGCCCATTGCCCGACGCCGAGTGATCGGGATGGCCGTCATCCACTCGGCTGGTCGAACAGATCCGTTTGCGCCTGATAGCTGTCCTGGTCGACGAAGCCGGCCAGGCCGACGCCGACGAGCCGATAAAGCGAATTTTCCGGGCGTTCGACGCGGGCGCGCAGTGCGCAGGCGATGTCGCCGAGCTCAGTTGCCGACTGTGGGCGCTGTAACGGCGTGAGGCTGCGCGTGAGCGTGCGGAAGTCGGACGTCTTCAGCTTCAGCACGACGGTGCGCGCCACGCGGGCCTGTTCCGATCCTGCGTTGCTGCGCAGGTAGCCGGCCCAGGTCTTTTCCGCGAGCCGGCGAATGTGGGGTTCGAGTTCGTCCAACGTGAGGTCGTGTTCGAAGGTGTCTTCGGCGGAAATCTGCAGGCTCGCCCGCTCCGGCTCGACGGCGTGGTCGTCGATGCCTCGCGCCAGCTCATGCAGGCGCCGGCCCCAGCGGCCGAAGCGCTGCTCCAGTTCGGGCAGGGCGAGGGCGCGCAGCTCGCCCACCGTAGTGACGCCGAGCACGGCAAGCTTCGCTTCCATCACCTTGCCCACGCCGGGCAGGCGGCCGACCGGCAGCGGTATCAGAAACGCATCGATCTGGTGCGGTCGAATCACGCATAGCCCGTTGGGTTTGTGCCAGTCCGAGGCGATCTTGGCGAGAAACTTGTTCGGCGCCACGCCGGCCGAGGCGGTGAGCTGAGTTTCTTCGCGGATCGCGGCGCGGATCGCTTCGGCGGTGGCCGTCGCCGACGGCAGGCCGGTGAGTGTTGTCGTGACGTCGAGATAGGCCTCGTCCAGCGACAGTGGCTCGACCAGCTCGGTGTGCCGCGAAAAGATCTCGCGAATCTGGCGCGACACCGCCTTGTAGCGCGCGAAGTCCGGCGGCACGAAGACGACCTGCGGGCAAAACCGCTCTGCGCGCAGCGCGGGCATCGCCGAGCGGATGCCGAACACCCGCGCCTCGTAGCTCGCCGCACACACCACGGAGCGCGCGCCGCGCCAGGCCACCGCCACCGGCTTGCCGCGCAGCGAGGGA
>CAIKJM010000510.1 GCA_903827735.1 uncultured Rhodanobacter sp.
ACCCGCTCTCGCGGCAGAACCCTATGAATGACAAAAATCCTGAATCGCATAACGAAAAAAAGAAGCCGTCGCCAGACAACTCAAGCATCCCGACCAAGCCTGAAGATACCGATGCCAGCGGCGACGCGCTGAACGGGACGGGCGAAGACAACCATCATAAAAAGTGACCTTCGACGTTCCGCGCGAAGCAGGTTGCATTTGGAATGACGAACAGTTCCGGCGCTACCGATGAGTGATCAACTGAGTGATCAACGATGACTGATGAAAAAGTGGAACCTATTTCCTCTGATTCGCCCGCGGGCGGCTGGGGTTCTCTCAAAGGAATGAGCCGCGTGTTTGCCCGCGAGCTGCCCAATCCAGCAGTGATACAGACGCTGATGCGCCAAAACAAAACCGAGGGTTTCATGTGCACCTCGTGCGCCTGGGGCAAGCCGGCTCATCCGCACAAGTTCGAGTTTTGCGAAAACGGGGCCAAGTCGACGATTTGGGAGCTGACCAAAGATCGATGTACGCCTGAATTCTTCGCGGCCCACACGGTCACCGAACTGCTTGAATGGAACGATTACGATCTGGAAATGGAAGGTCGATTGACCCATCCCATGCGCTATGACGGAGCCACGGACAAGTATGTCGAATGTACTTGGGAAGCGGCGTTCGAGTGCATTGCATCGTCTCTGAATAGTCTCGATCCCAAATCGGTTGTCTTCTACGCATCGGGCAAGGCAGGTCTGGAAGCCTCCTATCTTTACGCGCTGTCGGCACGCCTGTACGGGAACAATAATCTTCCCGACAGCTCGAACATGTGTCATGAAACCACGTCGGTGGGTCTGAAAAAAGTCATCGGGTCGCCCGTAGGAACGTGTGTGCTTGAAGACTTCGAACACTGCGACGCCATCTTCTACTTCGGACAGAATCCCGGAACCAACAGTCCTCGTTTTCTGCATCCTCTCCAGGACGCCGTCAAGCGTGGCTGCAAGATCATTACCTTCAACCCGGTTCGCGAGCAGGGCCTGCTGCGTTTCGTCAATCCTCAAAATCCGCTACAAATGCTCACCGACGATGCGACGGAGCTGTCGCATATGTACCTGCAGGTCAGGCCTGGCGGCGATATCGCCGCACTGATGGGGCTTTGCAAGCACGTGCTCGCGGTCGACGCGGCACGGATTGCCGATGGATCGCCCGGTGTGCTCGATCGCGCATTCATCGACCAGCACACTCATGGGTTCGACGGTTTTGTCGATATCGCCCGCGCGGCGACGTGGGAAACGATAGAAGCAGCCTCGGGCCTCGCTCGCGCTGACCTTATGGCGGCGGCAGACGTGTATATCGCCGCCGAGCGCGTCATCGGTGTTTACGGCATGGGGCTGACCCAGCACGTTCATGGATCCCAGAGCATTGGCATGCTCGTCAACCTGATGCTGCTGCGGGGAAATATCGGCCGCCAGGGCGCCGGCATGTCGCCAGTGCGTGGTCATTCCAACGTACAAGGCCAGCGCACGGTGGGCATCTCGGAAAAGCCCGAACTGGTGCCGCTGGACAAGCTGGCGGAAATGTTCGATTTCGAGCCGCCCCGAGAAAAGGGGCTAACTACCGTCGACGCCTGCGAAGGTATTCGCGATGGCTCGGTTAAAGGCTTTATCAGTCTGGGCGGCAACTTTGTTCGGGCGATACCTGATCGAACCATCATGGAGGAAGCATGGACTCGCCAGGAAATTACTGTCTACATCGCTACCAAACTCAACCGCAGTCACCTGGTGCACGGTAAAGCCTCCTATCTCCTGCCGTGCCTGGTTCGATCCGAAGAAGATATCCAGGCTAGCGGTCCGCAGTCCGTCTCGATCGAAGACAGCTTCAGCCATATCTACGGGTCCATCGGCAAACGAGCGCCCGCCAGCGAACACCTTCTTTCAGAGCTGGCGATCATCGCAGGCATCGCCAAAGCGACGCTACCCGAACATCCCAAGCGCCCGTGGGACGAGTGGACGGCGGACTACAGTCGGGTTCGGGATCTTATCGCCGAGACATACGCAAAAGAGTTTCACGACTTCAATCAACGGATGTTTCAGCCGGGAGGTTTCTATCGGGGCAACCCAGCGCATGATCGCATTTGGAAAACCGAAAGCGGCAGGGCGGAATTTACTCATCCAACGGTCATCTCGGCCCTGGGAATCGGCGATGCGCCGGGCCGATATCATCTGATCACAATGCGTTCGAACGATCAGTTCAACACGACGATCTACGGCTTCAGCGATCGACTGCGTGGTCTTGAGGGATCGCGGACAATTCTGCTGATCAACCCTACGGACATGGCGCGCGCGGGTTTGAATGAAGGCGATGTCGTCAATCTCACAGGCGATGCGGAAGACGGGGTGCATCGAGAAGTATCCGGTTTGACGGTGACACCGTTCAATCTCCCCGATGGCTGCCTGGGTGGCTACTACCCGGAAATGAATCCGTTGATACCTCTGTGGTATCACGACGAGGCGTCGAAGACGCCTGCATCAAAGGGCGTTCCCGTGCGAATAGTGCGATCGGTTAGCCCATAGACAATGGATAGATACATGCGTATGGCGAGCTATCGTCAGAAGTATCGGAGATGACCATGGCAACAGCAAAAAAAGCAACGTCAAAAACCGCTCGGCTGCAGCGCCGCATTCAAAGCGCAACAGACGCAAAAGACGCAACTAAAAGCACGCGCAAGAAAGCCCACAAGCCATCACAAGCGGGAGCAAGGACGTATCCAACCAATCCATTGCCCAAAAAGCACTTGCGTAAGCCAGGGCTGGAATCGGATTTGGCCCTGGCCCCTCAATTCGAAGCGCCGGCGTATCACGGCAGCGGGAAGCTCGATGGCCGGGTCGCCATCATTACCGGTGGCGATTCCGGCATTGGACGCGCTGTCGCCGTGCTCTTTGCGCGGGAGGGCGCGGATGTCGCCATCGTATATTTGAACGAGCACAAGGATGCCCGCAAGACACGAGATCACGTCGAAGCGGAGGGTCGCCGCTGCCTGTTGATCGACGGTGACGTGCGAGATTTCAGTTTCTGTAAAAAGGCGGTGGCAAAGACGATCAAGAAACTCGGTAAGTTGTCGATCTTGGTCAACAATGCGGCGTTCCAGGAACACGCTGATCAGTTGGAAGACATCAGCGAGAAGCATTTCGAACTGACGTTGAGAACCAACCTCTTCGGTTACTTCCATATGGCCAAGGCATCGCTACCTCACTTGCAAAGCGGCGACTGCATCATCAACACGGGATCCGAGACGGGGCTTTTCGGCAACGAGAACCTGCTGGACTATTCCATGACTAAGGGAGGCATCCATGCCTTCACCAAAGCGCTTGCGCGAAACCTTGTTGCCAAAGGAATTCGTGTTAATGCGGTTGCTCCCGGGCCTGTGTGGACACCGCTGAACCCGGCCGATCAGTCGTCGAAGAAGATAAAAGACTTTGGAAAATCCAGTCCTATGGGCCGTCCCGCACAGCCGGAGGAAGTCGCCCCTGCTTATGTCTTTCTCGCCGCGCCGTCGTGCTCGAGCTACATTTCGGGTGCCATAGTGCCGGTGATGGGTGGTCCGTCAAACTAAACGGACGATGTGCTCTCGACAGTACTGGTGCTCTTCGACACCCGGAATGCCAGGCTTATCCGGAGGCCGACTAGGCTGCGCTCTTTCGGCAAGCCGTGTTCGTAGTGCAATTGACGCGTCCATGAGATGACCAGCAAGCTTTCCGCTTCAAGATCGATGGCCAGGCGCCTGTACGGCGCCTTTTTCCGGCGAATGACCATGCAGCGTGTCGCGCCCAGAAATAGCGCCGCAATAAGTTGAACGTCCTTGAGAAAAGAAAGCTAGCCGTTGTGAGGTTTAGATCCATGGGCCGGGAAAAAAGGTTTGCCATCGCGACGACTAGCCTTCTAGCCCTGGCTTCTTCGCTGGCTGGGTGCAGCACCGTGCGTCTGGGTTTCCTCGATCCTCACGGTCCCGTGGCGCAATCGCAGCACGACCAGTTTCTCGACGTGGTGCTGCTGCTCGCGATCTTCGTCGCGCTGCCGATTTTCGTGATCCTGCCCTGGTTTGCGTGGCGCTACCGTTATCGCGCCAGACGCGCGCGGTACGCGCCGAAATGGTCCTATTACGGGCCGCTGGAGGTGGCAACCTGGGGCGGTCCGCTGGTGATCGTGGCGCTGCTCAGTATCCTGGTCTGGCGCAGCACGCATGCACTGGATCCGTACAGGCGTATCGCTTCCAATGTCGCCCCCTTGCGCGTGGAGGTTATCGGCTACGACTGGAAATGGCTCTTCATCTATCCGGACGAGGGCGTGGCCAGCGTCGGCGAGTTGGCGCTTCCGGTCGGACGCCCCATTGCGCTAACGCTGACCTCCGCCACCGTGATGCAGTCGCTGCAGATTCCCGCGCTGGGCAGCCAGATCTATGCCATGGGCGGTATGGTTACCCGTCTGAATCTGGAAGCCAGTGAGGCAGGGCGCTTCATGGGCGAAAACACGATGTACAACGGCGACGGCTTTCATCAACAGCACTTCACGGCCGTCGCCATGACGCCGACGGCATTTCTGGGTTGGGTGCACAACGCTCGCACGCAGGGCGTGCCAATGAACTCGTCCGCGCTTGCGCTCATCGGCAGACAATCGACCCGTGCCGAGCTCGTGGCCGCTCTGACCGGCGGCAAGGGCGCCGGAGGCAGCGTCTTTTTCAAGGACGTTCCTGCGTCGCTTTTTTCCGCCGCCGTGGCAGCGACCGGCAACGGTAAGCCGTTGACGCTCTCTGCGGACGCCGCTGCCAAAAATGTAGACATGCCGATGGGGCAACGACCGTGATCGGCGCCGGCATGCTGGCGCATCCTTTCGGACGGCTGAGTCTTCAGGCGCTGCCGTTCTGGGACATGCTGCAACACCCGAGCAAGGGCGTGGTGATCAACGGCATCATCGCCACCGGTGCGGCATCGATGGTGGTGCTGGGCGGCATCGTGACCGTCGCGCTAATCAGCCGCTATCGCCTGTGGCGCGTGCTCTGGTCGCAGTGGCTGACCAGCCCGGATCACAAGAAGATCGGCATCATGTACGTGGTGCTGGCCTTTGTCATGCTGATACGGGCGCTGCTTGAGGCACTACTGATGCGCGCGCAACAGGCATACGGTCTGGGCGGTGGCTTTCTGTCGCCAGACCATTTCGCCCAGCTGTTCAGCACGCACGGCACGATCATGATCTTCTTCATGGCGATGCCGTTTCTGACCGGCATCATCAATTACGTCATGCCGCTGCAGATCGGCGCGCGCGACGTTTCCTTTCCCGTGCTCAATTCCATCAGCCTCGCGCTGACGGCAGCCGGCGCCGCGCTGGTCATGATCTCGCTGGTGCTCGGCACTTTTTCGACCGGTGGCTGGTTCGGCTATCCGCCGTATACGGAAGCCAGCTTCAGTCCGGGCGTTGGCCCGGATTACTGGATCTGGGCGCTGACGCTTTCCTCGCTGGGCTCCACGTTTACCGGCATCAATTTCGCGGTCACCATCTATAAGGAACGCGCGCCGGGAATGACGCTGATGCGCCTGCCTCTTTTCACCTGGACGGCGCTGTGCACGAGCATCCTGATGATTTTCGCGATGCCGCCGCTGACCGTGGCAACCGCGCAGCTGGCGCTGGACCGTTACCTGGGCTTCCATTTTTTCACGAACGATCTTGGCGGCAACATGATGCACTTCGCCAACATGTTCTGGCTGTTTGGCCATCCGGAGGTCTATATCCTCATCCTGCCGGCGTTTGGCGTTTATTCGGAAACCATCTCCACGTTTTCCGGCAAGGCCCTGTTCGGCTATCGCTCGCTCGTGGCGGCAACCATGGCGATTGGCGTTCTTTCCTTTACGGTGTGGTTGCACCATTTTTTTACCATGGGGCAGGGTGCGGATCTCAATGCAGCCTTCGGCGTGGCCACGATGCTGATCGGCATCCCGACCGGCGTGAAAATATATGATTGGATGTGGACAATGTTCCGCGGGCGCATACGTTTCAGTGTGCCGATGATCTATGCGATGGGCTTCATGCTCCTGTTCGTGCTGGGTGGCCTGAGTGGCGTGCTGCTGGCCGATCCAATCATCGATTATCAGGTGCACAACAGCGTTTTCCTTGTTGCGCACTTTCATAATGTGGCCGTGCCGGGGCTGCTGTTCGGCATGATCGCGGCGTACCATTTCTGGTTTCCCAAAGCGTTCGGTTTTCGTCTCGACGAACGCTGGGGGAAAGTGTCAGCGGTGTGCTGGATTCTCGGTTTCATGCTTGCCTTCTTTCCGCTTTATGCCTTGGGATTGATGGGCATGCCCCGGCGCACCGTGGCCTACACCGAGCCGTCCTATGTGCCGCTGGAAACGGTCGCTTTTTTCGGTGCCATCCTGGTGGTCGCAGCGCTATGCGCGCTGGGTGTGCAGCTGTGGGTATCGATCAAGCACCGGCACGCGAACCGCGTGTTTGCTGGCGACCCCTGGGATGGCCGTAGCCTGGAATGGTCCATCTCGGCGCCGCCACCGGAATACAACTTTGCGGCAATTCCTGTGGTGACCGATCGCGACGCGTTTACCGTGATGAAGGAAAGCGGGGCGGCCTACACAGCGGCCGTGCCGTTCGAGGATATCGAGGTTCCCCGAAACAGCGCGTTGGGGCCTGTGCTCGGCGCGGCGGGATTCGCCATCGCCTTCGGACTGGTGTG
>CAIKJM010000511.1 GCA_903827735.1 uncultured Rhodanobacter sp.
GTCCTGGTGAACGGCAAGAAGGTCAATATCCCTTCGTACCAGGTGCGCCCGGGCGATGCGATCGCTCTGACCGAGCGTGCTCGTACTCAGCTGCGCGTGCAGGAAGCGTCGACCATCTTCGACACCATGGATCTGCGTCCGATCTGGGTCGAAGTCGATGCCAAGAAATTTGAAGGTACGTTTAAGTCGGTGCCGGAGCGCAGTGATCTGCCGTCCGACATCAATGAAGCCCTGATCGTCGAGCTTTACTCGAAGTAATTTTACCGGAGCTCTGCATGGCAGTTTCGTCAACTAGTGTGCTGCGGCCTCGGGGCCTCAGCGTCGAACAGCTCGGAGCCAATCGCGCCAAGGTCGTGGTAGAGCCGCTCGAGCGTGGTTTCGGCCACACCCTGGGCAATGCGCTGCGCCGCGTGCTGCTGTCCTCGATTCCCGGCAGCGCCATCGTCGAAGTCGAAATCGACGGCGTGCTGCACGAGTACACCACGCTCGAAGGTCTGCAGGAGGACGTGATCGAAGTCCTGCTCAACTTGAAGGACGTGGCCATTCGCCAGCATTCCGGCGATGAAGTAACGCTTACCCTGTCCAAGAAGGGCAAGGGTGTGGTCACCGCTGGCGACATCGTGGTTGACCATACGGTTGAGATCATCAATCCGGAGCACGTGCTCTGCCACCTGACCAAGGACATTGCGCTTAACATGCGTTTGAAGGTGCGTCGCGGCGTGGGCTATCAGCCCGCCAGCACGCGTCAGCATCCGGATGACGAGGCGCGTCCGATCGGTCGTTTGCAGCTCGACGCGTCGTTTGCTCCGATTTTGCGCGTGGCTTACGAAGTGGACGCCGCTCGCGTTGAGCAGCGCACCAACCTCGACAAGCTGGTGCTGGATATCGAGACCAACGGCACCATCGGTGCTGAAGATGCGGTTCGCAAGGCCGCTGAAATCATCAACGACCAGCTTTCGGTGTTTGGCGATTTCTCGCGTCGTGAGAGCGCTACCGACAAGGCCGAGAAGAGCGGCTTTGATCCGCTGCTGCTGCGTCCGATTGACGACCTGGAGCTCACGGTGCGTTCGGCCAACTGCCTCAAGGCCGAGAGCATCTACTACATCGGTGATCTGGTTCAGAAGACCGAAGTCGAGCTGCTGAAGACGCCAAACCTCGGCAAGAAGTCGCTGACGGAGATCAAGGATGTGCTCGGTGGCCGCGGTCTGGCGCTCGGCATGAAGCTTGAGAACTGGCCGCCGCCGGGTCTATCGCACGGTATGCAGCTGGGTTGAGTATGTAGTGCGATCGTCCTTGATCGCCTAGTAGCGAATCTTTAGCTGGAGTGCCTAGAGCACTCCAGCTAAATAGTAAAAGCGGCCGTTCGTGACCGCAGTGCTTATTTTGGCGATCCTCCTTGATCGCCGGGTCACGCGGTTGGGCGAATAAGCGTTGCCCGCTTAGCCAACCGCCAAAGGCGGCCGTTCAAGGCCGCACTTCCAATAAGAGCCCGTGTTTAAAAGGCTCCTCATAGCGGGTAACCGCGGGAACCCGGACATAAGTGCCGGTTTTTCATAACAACAGACATCAGAGACTTTTGCCATGCGCCATCAAAAATCCGGTCGCAAACTCAACCGCACCAGCTCGCACCGCGAAGCCATGTTCAAGAATATGGCCTCGTCGCTGTTCAAGCACGAGTTGATCCGCACCACCCTTCCGAAGGCGAAGGAACTTCGTCGCGTTGCCGAGCCGCTGATCACGCTCGCCAAGGTCGACGGTGTGGCCAATCGCCGCCTGGCTTTCTCGCGCATGCGCGACAAGGAAGCCGTAGGCAAGCTGTTCGTCGAGCTGGGCCCGCGTTACCGCGAGCGCGCCGGCGGCTATCTGCGTATCCTCAAGTGCGGCTTCCGTCCCGGCGACTACGCGCCGATGGCGTATGTCGAACTGGTCGGTCGTCCGCAGGTCGAGGCTGTCGACGCCGAGTAATCGGTTTGGCGGTTTTGCATCGCTTGCATCCCGCCATGTCGCGCCAAAA
>CAIKJM010000512.1 GCA_903827735.1 uncultured Rhodanobacter sp.
CGTCAAACAGATGCGTGTAGATCGACAGCGTCGTGGTGACTTTCGCATGACCCATGAACCGCGAGAGCTGCAACGGCGAGATTCCAGCCGCGACGCACAGACTGGCGTAGGTATGGCGCAGCGCGTGAAATTTCAGAGCTGGCGGCAATACGGGAGTCGGCCCGCCAAGGCGGTTGGCACGCGTGACGGCAGGCCGGAACACGGCTTTGTAGAACGTCTGGTGGCGGATCGGTTCGTCCCAATCCAGCACAAGGCGGTCGGCAGCTTCATCGACCGATAGCGCGGCGAGCGCTTCGTCCGCAGTGGGCACGATCCGGTTCCGTCGTCATCGACGGCGCGCCTTCCGGTCGGTTTCGACGGCTTGAGCGTTACCGAGCAGAACAGCGGCGCGGTCGGTTCGTCTCGGCGCGGATGAGCGGCCAGGTAGTCGCGCAGCAATTCCGTCGTCGCGCTCGTCGAGCGCGCTCAATCGTCTTTTTGACTGCACCCCCGTGATACCGGCAGACCACGACCTCGCAACACGCAAACACGCAAACACGCAAACACGCAAATACGCAAATACGCAAATACGCAAATACGCAAATACGCTGCACGGCAACACTATTCGTGTAATTCTCCTGCGTAGACTCGACCTATCGCGCGAACGAACGAACGCGCTCAACCGTGAGGTTCCAATGACTACCGCGACATTGAATGTTGACCCGACCGAGCTGCCCACGATTGGCGGGATTTCCGTCTTTCCACTCTTTGGTGGTGAAGCGTTCGGCGGCCAGATGGGAACTATCTCAACTGTCGATGTTCTCGTTTCCCACACAGCGGACGGCGTGCCGATTTCTACGATTTGGGAAGAACTGATTTCAGTCTTCGAAATCTGGAACAAGGAACGCACCGATATCTCAAGTCTGCTGAGCTTTCGCACTACCGTGCCGGTGAGGCTGTGCCGCAAAATATCTCGTCTACTAACATGCAAAAACTCACCGAGTACGGCATCCCCGATGCGGCCGGAACTCCGGCAGGGCGAAGACTCGCGGCCAGGTGCCAACATCATCGCCAAGCACTCGTTCATCCCAAGCAAGAAGGCTCCGCCATACCTACGACCTGACAACATCGTGGGTGAGCGATCTCGGGGGAGTTCCACGGGATCGAGCGCCTTGGCTCTTACGGTCCAGCCTGGTTGGTTGAAAGTGCCTTCATTCCAGCCGGTTACGTAGCGGTTGTGGCGACTGGCGGGCCAAACAGCCAAAGCAACGCAATCGGCGTTCGTGAACATCCGATTTCTTCGTATCAGGGTCTGTTGGTGGAAGCTGGCCGCCCCGGGTAGCCGCTGATTGATTCGACCTATGTCCGGTCGTTCGGTGTGGGCGTACGCCAGCGGGGTTCAGCCGTCGCAATCCAAGTTGGTACAGGGAGCACTTACGCCCCGCCGACGATCGCGCTGTAATCGGCAGTTTCAGGAGACACCGTGATTCCCAAGCATTTGCGCGAAGCGATCGAAGACGCGAAACGTCGCCCAGACCGACCGGGCGAATCTGAGTTCGGTCTCGGTCCAGCGGTGGACCGCGAAGAGGTCGCGCCATTGGTCAACCGCGCGCATCGTCGCAACAGCGCCCCGCCGCCAGTGCCGATCAAGCCGATTCGGCCCCGGCCAGGTTTGACCAATCCTCACCTTGCGGACTGAACCCGCCAGACGGCACGGACGAACTGCTGGCCCGGACAAGCCGATCAATCGAGAGGACTGACAACCATGGCCAAAAGCGGCAAGGGTAAACGCCGGCTCCGTGGCAAGAGTGGCCGATTCAAGAAAGAGGGCTGATCATCGCTACCCGACGCACATACAAACGCGACAGCTGTGGTCGGTTCGCGTCCACGGCAAGCCGATCCACGCGCGTTAAACGAGCGTTGCCCACCGCTGGCTCCACACGGCAGAACGCCCACATCGGCCGGGTTGGCCCTGGCGGGCAATACGCTGGAATCACTGCCGGGGTTGAGCTGAAACCGCAAAAGGGCGCGGCACGCTATTTCGTCGGTGTGACCGCTGGTCGCGAAATCGCGCGTTAACGCTCAGGCGGAGTCGTCATTCAGGTTACTCAGACCAGACATCGCCCCTGCGCCGTCATCGACCCCGTCAAGAATCGCTTGCTTCTCTCTACGATCTGTAGCTTCCCTTAATTCCCTGATCCGTTGCCGTAGACGTAGACCTCGCTCCATTTGCGCGAACGTATCGTTCCGGTCGTCAGTAAAAATCTCATTCGTGATCGGTCCGAGTAGGTTATTTAGATCTACGTCGCCATAACGTTCGGTTGCAGACCGCAGCCACTGCGACGCGGAATGGTCTCCGACTTCTGCGTCTTGTCCGCCACTTCGTTGCAGACTCAAAGCTCCGACCAGTACTTTAAGGGCAAGCGCCAGCTGCTCCTGGTCGTAGTCGACCTTACCTTCGAGTATTTCACGACCAATCCTAAGCCGCTCATACGGGACGCAGCCCGGAGGAAAGTCGTCCTGTACATCTGCCATCGCCTGCCGTATGAATGCGTGGACCTTCGAGTTTGCTTCTCGCATTTGACGACGGCTTTGTTGCTCTTCGCGTTTTTGATCGCTCAGAGCCTCTACAGTACTGATCGTATCTGGTAAAACTTTGGCATCCAGATGCGTATTTGCAAGATGCAGAAACGAGCTCAAACTTACTTGGTGGTAAGGGTGAGAGGATACAGCGGCAAATTCTGCTCGCAGTTCTACGCGCGGACCAATAGTGTGTCCGCTGTCTCGGCTATACCAGTCCTCTTTCACGTCGGAGGTGACTAGTAAAACAGGCCGGTCAATGGCAGATGCGTGATCCAATATCTCGAACCAAACTAGTGCGTCGCCCTCCGCGTTCTCTGACTTATTCTTATCTTTGTAGCCAGGCGGGATCTCCTTCTCATACCTGTCTTTTGCTTTTTCTTTACGTTCGTCAATCTCTTTATCACTCAATTTTGGGCCGACCTGAAATTTGTCGCGAAATATTTGATCTATACTGCGCCTGAGCGGGTCACTACTTCGAATCTCTTCATATGCAATAACATGCTGCTTTTCGAATTCTTTGAGCGCCGCTTGAATAGCTTCAACAGCTGGTTTTAAATTCGTGTCGAGAACTATGGAGATTTCACGTCGAACGTCAGCATCCCGTATCTCATTCAAAGTAGGAGTGAGCAGTTCTCGAAGATCAAGGACTTTGTTAACTAGATTCCCGTATTGGGGTTTATGTTGCTTCGCAACTTTTAGTCGATTTTTTTGATATTCGTATGCCGCCTGATATGGGATCCACATCCTAGGCCTAACTGCTGCCTTCTCGAAGAGCTTGAGTATTTGGGCCCTCTGGTCAGCTCCGATTCGATACAAATCGAGAAGTATGTTGGCGTCTAGCGCGATAGTGCCCTTCTGCAATATTTCCCGCAGCGTCGAGCTATCAGGCTCGTACCATTCAGCCAACGTGTGCCGCATCAACCCTCCAGATCTACGCATGTTCCGCAAGGAAGAGTAGCGGTTAAGTCTGCCCGTGCATGCGATTTCGGACTGCCGTCAAGACAGCACATCGGATGACACCGGAGGACAACGTCGTTGTGAAGCCAGGTTCGCTGACTTCTTCATCTCAATTAATGGACGGCACTCAACCCGGGCCGGTTTCGTGACCTAACGCGCGCCTGACCGACTTGCTGACCCGACACCTGTCGAAACCGCCGTCTACGTAGCGTCGGCGTCGGCGGCTTTCTCGTCCTGCAATATTTCTGACCAACCCGGTAGCGGCGGGGCGTAGTCATGAAATGGCCAGTCGCCAGACCAATAGAGTTGGCCTTCGTGGATCTTGAAGTCAATGTCATGCAGTGATTTTGGAGGTCCAGCATGGGACTCTCCGGGAATTTTGATACGCACAGCGACGGTGTCGTCGGTGCAGTCCTCGTGGCGCATTGAGATGAAGGCACCAGCGACGGGAGTTCCCTGGCCTTTAAAGACTCCGTTTCGGTACAATGCGATTTGTGTGGGCGAACTGGCCGTCGCGCCTTCGACGGTATGCAGTGTCGCCGAGAGGGTTCGGTTCGGGTCGTAGTTGCCGTCAATCGGCTGGGCATACCACTTCCACGGGAAGCCCTTATACGGAGCGAACGAGTCGACTGCCTGCTGAACTTCGGGCGGAATGTCATGATGCTCAGTGTCGGTCATGGTCAAACCATATCGTTCCCCCGTAGTAGGAATTCAATGTTTAGATCATCGGCATGTTCTGTCCGAACGCAGTCGAGTGGGATGGTGTCGGCACTTGGGTCGCCAGCATCGGCACAGTCTCTACCTTGTTCTTCGCTGTCTACCAGTGGTCGAAGGCTGTTGCAGAGAAGCGATTAGCCAACGAGGATGCACGACGAGCGCAAGCGAGAAGAGTTTGCACCTGGCTTGACGCCCACAGTGGGCACGGTGGACTTCGGCTCTCAAACTCATCAGATGAACCCGTCACGAGTGTCATCGTGTACTACGTATGGGCACAGGGCGCGGCATGGCGAACCGGCGAAGAAGCCGAACGCCGCTTTCAATCTAGCCGTGAGCCAGACGGCTACGGAGACATAAACACCATTCGAGCTTTGGTTCAAAATCTCCCTCCTGGAAGATTTTGGGTGACAGTGGACGGTCCTGAGAACGCCCCGATGCAGGGTCAGTTGGGGTTGGAAATTGCGTTCACAGACTCGGCCGGACAAAGTTGGGTACGACGTGCAGGCGGTGAACTCGTGGCGTTAGACCAGTCTCCAATCGTCCACTACGGGGTCGCACTACCTGCGCGTTATCAGCGTTTGTTGGACTGGGACTAAGCCCGCCTCTGAGCCTTCGCCTGGGACCTGACACGCGCTGGATCGCGTTTGCTGCGCGTGACCGTCACTTGACCGCCACCAGGGGGTTTGCAGCAACCGATGGTAGGGTCACAACAGTTCGTAACGGGTCCACAAAAGTTACCTTGAACTGCGAGTATGGTCGAAGTGTTGCGAGCTGTCGCCACCCGTAGATTGGGGTCCAGCAAATTCCAAAGCTCAATACGCGGGTTCGATTCCCGTCATCGGCTCCACAC
>CAIKJM010000513.1 GCA_903827735.1 uncultured Rhodanobacter sp.
AGATCTTCAGCCGGTGCTCCGGCAGCTACCTTTACGACGAGACGGACACGCCCTACCTGGATTGGCAGATGTGGTACTCGGCGGTCAACTTCGGCTATGCCAATAAGCGCCTCAACAACGTTCTGAAAAACCAGATCGACCTGCTGCCGCAGGTGGCCAGCCAGTATCTGCACCAGACCCGCATCGAGCTGGCCAAGACCATCGCGATCGACGCCAAGCAGAAGTTCGGCCTGGACGGACGCGTGCATTTCAACGTCGGCGGCGCGCAGGCCATCGAGGATTCGCTCAAGGTCGTGCGCAACGCCTGCAACGGCAAGAGCCTGATGTTCGCCTTCGAAGGCGGCTACCACGGTCGTACGCTGGGCGCCTCGTCGATTACGTCGAGCTACCGTTACCGCCGTCGCTTCGGCCACTTCGGCGAGCGCGCGATGTTCCTGCCGTTCCCTTATCCGTTCCGTCGCCCGAAGGGCATGACGCCGGAAGAGTATTCCGACAGCTGCGTACGCCAGTTTGAGCGCTTGTTCGAAACCGAATACAACGGCGTGTGGGACCCGAAGACCAACCAGTGCGAATACGCCGCGTTCTACGTCGAGCCGATCCAGGGCACCGGCGGTTACGTGATTCCGCCGCCGGGCTTCTTCAAGGGCCTGAAGAAGGTGCTCGACAAGTACGGCATTCTGATGGTGTCCGATGAAATCCAGATGGGCTTCTGGCGCACCGGCAAGCTATGGTCGATCGAGAACTTCGGCGTGACGCCGGATATCGTGGTGTTCGGCAAGGCGCTGACCAACGGCCTGAATCCGCTGTCCGGCCTGTGGGCGCGCGAAGAGCTGATCAACCCGACGATCTTCCCGCCGGGCTCGACCCACTCGACGTTCAACTCCAACCCGTTGGGCACCTCGCTGGGTCTGGAAGTGATCAAGATGGGTTACGAGCTCGACTACGAGACCACGGTGCCGCAGAAGGGTGCCCACTTCCTCGACGGTCTGCGCGACCTGCAGAAGAAGCACAAGGAAATCGGCGACGTCGACGGCCTGGGCCTGGCCCTGCGTGCGGAAATCTGCACGGACGACGGCTTCACCCCGAACAAGGCGCTGCTCGACAAGATGGTCGACATCGGCCTGGCCGGTGATCTGGAGCACAACGGCAAGAAGATAGGCCTCGTGCTGGACGTGGGCGGCTGGTACAAGAACGTGATCACGTTCGCGCCGTCGCTCAACATCACCCACGAAGAGATCGACCTGGCGATTTCCCTGCTCGATCAGCTGCTGACCAAAGCCAAGAAGGGCTGATGTCCGAGGCGCGCGCTACGCGCGCAAAAAGAACCCGGCGATCGCTCGCCGGGTTCTTTTGTTTGTCGCGTCAAAAAAGCGTGTCAGGGCGCGCGTTTGATTGCCAGCACCGCGTTGAGCCCGCCGAACGCGAACGAGTTGCTGAGCGCGGCGCGCACCGGCATCTCGCGGGCTACGTTGGGCACGATGTCCAGGTCGCAGGCAGGATCGGCCTGATCAAAATTGGCGGTCGGCGGCACGATGCCGTAGCGGATCGCGTTGACTACCGCGACCAGCTCCAGCGCGCCCGAGGCCCCCATCGCATGACCGTGCATCGACTTGGTCGACGATACGACCAGCCGGTCGGCGTCGGCGCCAAAGGCGAGGCGGATCGCACGCGTTTCGGTGCTGTCGTTAGCCTGCGTGCCGGTGCCGTGGGCATTGACGTAGTCGACGTCGGCCGGATTCAGGCCGGCTTCGGCCAGGGCCTGCGTCATCGCCGCAGCAGCGCCGGTGGCGCTGGGCATCACGATATCCGTGGCATCGGCGGTCATGCCGCTACCGCCCAGCTCCGCCAGGATGTTGGCGCCACGGGACTGGGCATGCTCCAGCGATTCCAGCACGAAGATGCCGGCGCCTTCGCCCAGTACCAAACCGCGACGGTTGATGCTGAAAGGGCGGCAGGTGTCGTCGGCCATCACGCGCATGGCTTCCCAGGCGCGCAAAACCGAATAGCTCATGCAGGCGTCCGTGCCGCCGGTCAATGCGACATCGGCCAGCCCGAAGCGGATCATTTGCGCCGCTTGGCTGATTGCATGATTGGCCGAGGCACAGGCGCTGGACACCACAAAGGTCGGTCCGCGCAGGCCGTGCGCAAGGCTGATCTGGCTGGCCGAGGCGTTCGCCATCACTCGTACAATGCTCAGCGGATGCACCCGCACGGCATTTTCGCCGTACAGGCGACGGCTCTGGTCGTCGTGCGAATGCTCGCCGCCGACGCCCGTGCCGATGATGGTGGCTGTGCGCGCGCCGATGCTCTCATCGAAAACCAGGCCCGACTGCGCAATGGCTTCCTGCGCCGCGTGCAGCGCGAACGATGCGGTGCGATCAAGCTGAGGCAGCACGCGTTCGTCGATGTTCGCGGTTGGGTCGTAGCTGGCCGGTACCTGCGCCGCGACGACCTTGACGCGCAGGCGATCGGCGTCGGGATGCCGCAGCGGTGCGATACCGCTACGGCCTTCGCTCAGCCCCTGCCACAATGCATCCGCACCGACGCCCAGCGCGCTGACCGCGCCCATGCCGGTAATTACGACACGGCGCGTGGAAACGTTGGGCATTACTTGCTTCCTTCGCCAGCCGCCTTGCCATCCAGCGCGGTTTGCACGGCGTCGACCAGGCTCTGCGCGGTATCGCTGTCAAAGTTGGCGCCCTGCTGGTCGGGAAAGGTGATGTCAAAATGTTCTTCGATGTCGAAGATCAATTCGATCGCCTCCAGCGATTCGATGCCCAGATCCTTCAAGGTGGATGACGGCGTGATGGTGGTGACATCGATCTTGGCCTGCTTGGCGATGATCTCGAACACCTGCTGCTGGGTCGAATCGTTCATGGCGCGTGGTTTCCTGGTGGCAGACAACAACATTAAGTCATCATTAGTTTAGGCACTATCGCTTGCATATGTCTTTCATTGCCCAACTCGAACCCGATGCCCTGCTGGCGCATTTCATGGCTCATCCGCCCATCGGGTTTACCGTGGAAACGTCGCCGCAGGGCATGCCGTGCTTCGTGGCGCCGTTCGATTTGCTGACCACGGCAGACGACGATCTTCGTCGGCGCGTGGCTGCGCTGCCGCTGTATCGCTGGTGGGGCCGCGCGCTGCGCTGGCGCACGCGCTTTGTCGGCACGACCGTATCGGAATACGCGCCGCTGCCGCGCACGGTCTCACCGATCGCCCTGGCGCGGGGGTTGAAGGCCGCTTACGCGCGCGAATGCAAGCTGCTTATCGTGAAGGACATCGCGCAGGATTCGCCGCTGATCAGCGACGCGGACAACGCCCAGGCCAGCGCCTTCGCCAGCGCCTGCGAGGCGGAGGGTTACGTGCTGCTGGAAGGACAGGCGCTGGCGTGGGTGCCGATCGATTTCGCTAGCGGCGACGAGTACCTGTCGCGGCTTTCATCGGGGCGGCGGAAAAATATCCGCCGCAAGCTGCGCTCGCGCGTCGATCTGGATATCGAGATCGTGCACACAGGCGATGCGCGATTCGACGACGAGGACACGCTGCGCGCGTTCTACACGCTGTTCGACAATGTCTACGCGCAAAGTGAGATCCACTTCGATCGCCTCAGCGAAGATTTTTTTCGTGCCCTTTTGCGCGATGCACAAAGCAAGGGTGTAGTGTTCGTCTATCGCCATGCGGGCCAGATGATCGGCTGGAACCTCTGCTACGAAGAGGGCGGCAAGCTGATCGACAAGTACATTGGCTTTGCCTACCCGCAGGCGCGCGAGCACAACCTGTATTTCGTGAGCTGGATGCACAATCTCGACTACGCGCGGCAACGCGGTCTCACCCATTACGTGGCCGGCTGGACCGATCCGCAGGTGAAATCTTTCCTCGGCGCAAGCATGACGTTTACGCGCCACGCGGTGTATGCGCGTAACCCGCTGCTGCGCGCGCTGCTGCGACGGCTAGGCAGTCATTTCGAAAGCGATCGCCAATGGCAGGCTACAACGGAGGCCGCCGATGCATAGCCTCGACCAACGTCCCGTGGTGCTTGATATCGATCAATCGGTCGGTCCTTTGCCACAGCGGCTGGTGCTGCCTCTGGAGCACTGGCAGGAGTCAATCCGCTTCGGCTGCTCGCTGGCCACCATGCGGCGCTTCCGCAGCATGCTCGACGAGCTGCTGCCGCAGCAGTACGGCACGGTGTTCATGGGCAGCGGCGATTTCCACCACCTGAGCTGGCCGCTGATCGAACGCCTGCAGACCGATCAATCGATCCAGGTCGTGGTGCTGGACAATCATCCGGACAACATGCGTTTTCCGTTCGGCGTGCACTGCGGCTCGTGGGTGCGCCGCGTGGCGATGCTGCCATCCGTGAGTCATGTGCACGTGCTCGGCATCACCTCGGCGGATATTAGCGCCGGGCACGCGTGGGAGAATTACCTCACGCCGCTGAGGAAGGGCAAGCTCACCTACTGGAACATCGGCGTGGATACGGGCTGGGCGCGCGCTCTCGGTATCGCCGATGCGTTCCGCGGTTTCGACACGCCCGAGGCGATGGTCGACGCTTTCGTCGAAGGGCAGCGCACGCAGACGCTGCCCAGCTACCTGTCGATCGACAAGGATGCCTTCGCACCTAACGTCGCGCATACCAACTGGGATCAGGGCAAGCTGCAGATCGATCATTCGTTGGCCATCATAGACAGCCTGCGCAATGGCCTGGTCGGTAGCGACATCAACGGCGAGGTGTCGCATTACCGCTACAAAACCTGGTGGAAGCGCCGCCTTTCCGCGATGGACGATCAGCCGGAAATTGATCCGGCCATGCTCGCCGAGTGGCAGGCGCAGCAGCATGCGCTGAACCTGCGTTTGCTCGACGGCATCGGCGCGCGTTCGAACTGAGGTCGGTGCTCAGGCGACGATGGCTTCCAGCGCGCGGCAGATCGTTTCGAAGTCGTCGTCGGTCACCCACAGGCTGTTGCTGATGCTTAAGCTGCGTGCGGCAAAGTCTCGCGCGTTCGGCATGTCTTGGCGCGGCACGATATCGGCGAGATAGGCGTAATCGGGCAACGCGTCGATATACAGGCGGCTGACGCCAAGCCCGGCCTGCCACAGCTGGAACATCGCTGCGTCGCGGCGGGTCTGGTCCGGCAGCAGCAGCAGCAGGAACGGCCAGGTGCCGCTTTCGCCCGGTGCGTCGTCGAGCACGTCGATACCGTTGATTTGTCGTAATCGCGACAGGCGCCGCTTGGCCTGTGCGGTGAGCTGATCGATAAACGCCGGCAGCCGCGCGGCGGCGTGCGCGCCGATTACTTGGCGCCAGCGGCCGACCTTGTGCAGCGGCACCGTCAGCGGGAAATCATCGCCGACGGCAGCCACGGGATCGCCCCGGCGCAGCGCGCGGCGCAGCGGCTCGCCGTAAGCCATGCGCAGGCCGCTGGGACGATACAGCGCGGCATAACCCAGCAGCTCGACGGTGCGGCGAAGCTCCCAGCCAAGGCGGCGGGGCACGACGCGTTTGGACGTCTGTTTGAGATGCTCGCGCAGCGATGGATCGCGCGCCAGCAGCAGGCCGCCCTCGTAAATCGAGAGCCCCTTGCCGGCAGCAAGGCTGAAGAAGCCGACGTCGCCGATGAGGCCGATGCTCGTTCCGTTGATACGACCGCCGAGCGTTTGCGCCGCGTCTTCGATCACATAAGCGCCCACTCGGCGTGCAACGGCGACGGCGTCATCGACATCGGCGATGCGCCCGCCAAGATGCGTGGGGATAATCGCCAGCGTCTGTTCGTCGCACACGGCGCGCAGCGCGGTCGGATCCAGATCGAAATGGCTGGCGCGCACGTCGCACAGCTGCAGTTCCAGCCCGGCCTGATGCACCGCGATGGCAACAAGCGGGCAGGTAAACGCCGGCACCACCACGCGACGACGCTGCGGCTGCAGCTCGCGCAGTGCAACCAAGGTGACCAGCAGGCAGGCGGTGCCGGAACATTCCAACTGCAGCGCCGGCACATCGATCTGGACGGCGATATCGGCGGCGAGCGTCGCGTGCCCTGGCCGCAGATCGGCCAGCGTCAGCGGTAGTCCGGCGGTGGGCGGCAGTTCCTGAGGGCGAGTGGGCAGCATGCGAGCAGGGTAGCGCGCAACGTCAGCGTCGTGTGGCCGAGTCGACTTCTTCGGGATCGGGCACATGTTCATAGCTTTCGGCAAAGCCCAGGCAGACGATGCCGGCAAGGATGGCCAACGCGCCCAGCACGCGTCCCAGCGTGAGGTGTTCGTTGAACAGCCAGACCGACAGCAGCATCACCGACACCACTTCCAGATGCGAGGCGGCAAACGCCGGTCCGATGGGCGCGTGCTTGAGCAGGGTCATCCAGGTGAAAAACGCGCCGACGTAGCCGATCACGGCGCCGTATACCCACGGGTGAGTGAAAATGCGCAGCAGCCAGGCGACGCTGGCTTCGACCGGCAGCGCGTGATCGCCGGCGTATTTGAA
The DNA here is from genome assembly GCA_903827735.1 of uncultured Rhodanobacter sp. Lineage (GTDB taxonomy): Bacteria > Pseudomonadota > Gammaproteobacteria > Xanthomonadales > Rhodanobacteraceae > Rhodanobacter. The sequence goes on from CAIKJM010000513.1 coordinate 6,482, forward strand.
GCTGATCGCGCCGACGCTGTCGAACAGCATCAGCAGTGCAAAGCCGAGCAGATAAAACGTGCCGCGCTTCATCCCACCGCTCCGACGATGGCCACGCCCAGCGTCACCAGCAAAATGCCGCTTAGCCGCAGACGCGTGAGCTTTTCGCCGAACAGAAAGTGGCCGGCGACCATGATCGCGACGATATTGATCGAACCGAGCAGGATCGCTTCGGACAACGGCAGCAGGGACAGAAAGGCGATCCAGATCAGGAACTCGACCACATAACTGCCGATGCCGATCCAGATCCACGGGCGCCGGGCCATATAGATCCATCGGACCAGGCCGTCGCCCGCCGCCTCATCGCCGGCGGCAGCCTTGAACGCCAGCTGGCCCACAGTGTCGATGATCACGTTGAGCAGCCACAGTGTGGCGATCAGCGGGGTAATGGGCGTGGTGACCGACATATGGGCGAGAAGATCAGGCCGCGACGCAGGGCGCGGTTTCGCCGGCAGCGATGGCTTCGAAGAAGGCAGCCGAACGCTCGATCAGCGTGCGCCGCTCTTTGTCGATGGTAATCATGTGATAGCTGTCTTTAAGCAGCAGCAGCTCGACCGGTGCGCTCACTTCGCGCATCACCAGCTCGGCGTTTTTCACGCTGGCCACGTCGTCTTCACTGGCGTGCGCCACCAGGCACGGCGCCGTGACCTGCGACAGGCGCTGGCGCACGTCGGCGGCGAGCTCGTACATGTCGGCCAGCGAGTACCAGGGATTGCCGGGCAGGCCGGCGGCTGCGCTGTCGCCCCCAAGCATGGCGCTGCTGACCTGGGCGCGCAGGCGCTCGTCGCGGATGCCGTAGGGCGGCGCTTCCATAAAGCTGCGGTTGCGACCGATACCCAGTTTCTTGAGCAGCGGCAGCAGAAACGACAGCCGCGCCACGGCGGGGATGCTCCAGCCGTCGTAGCGGAAGGTGGCGCCGTAGACGCCGACTCCGCAGACCTGCTCGGGCCGTTCGGCGGCGAGCTTCAGCGCGAGCAGCGCACCCATCGACAGGCCGCCGACGAACAGGTGATCGACCTTGCTGCGCAGCTCGTCGGCGGCCTTTTCCACGCTGGCATACCAGTCGTGCCAGCCGGTGGCGAGCAGGTCGTCGACGTTGCCGCAGTGGCCGGCCAACTGCATGCCGTGCACGGTGAAACCGGCGCGGTTGAGGCCCTTGCCCAGCAGCTTCATTTCCATCGGCGTGCCGGTCAGGCCGTGGATCAGCAGGACGCCGCTGCGCCCGCCCTCGAAGAAAAAATCAGTCTGCTGGATCACGCGATGGCCCCGTACCTGATGAACTGCGGCGGTTCAGTGCCGTGATTCGTGATCGTACAGTGTGGCAAGCGGCAGTTTCCTCAGTCTTTCGCGGCCGGCGCCTTGCCGTCCGCCGACGCAAAGCGCACCAGCACGCGCTGACCGATGCGCAGAGTTCGGGTTTGATCGGAGTCCGGCTGATCGAATGCCAGCACGCATTCCACCGTGCGCGAATTGGCCCGCACCTGCGGATCGTTTTCCAGCGTGGCCGGTCCATACACGCCGCCGATGCGCAGCACGTGCGCGCTCCAGTGATTGCTGGACGGGTCGTTATTGGCGGAAACCTCGGCATGCATGCCGGGCTGGATCACGCCGACGAAGCTTTCGTTGAGTTCGGCGCGCACGATGCGCGGCTTTTGCGGAAGCAGGGTGAACAGCGGACCGGAAGACGGTGAAACGGTGGCGCCCGGCTGCGCGGACACTTCGATGACGTCGGCATCGAACGGCGCTATCAGGCTGCGCTGCTTCAGCTCATAGCGTGCTTCGGCCAGCTTCTGGTTGGCCATGCTGACCGAGGCGCGGTCGGTCTCTTGTTCGGCGTCGATCTGTGCGGCGGCTTCGCGCGCATCGTCGGCACTCTGGCCGTCGCCGGCACCGGCCGCAACGGCAGCAGCTAGGCGCTGCGCGCGTAGCTTGGCCGCCGTCTGTTTCACCGCCAGCAGCTTCAGCTGTGCCTGCGCCTGTTCGAGCTGCGCTTGCGCTGCGTCGATCGCCAGCTGCGACGGCTCGGTATCGAGCGACGCCAGCAGTTGGCCTTGCTTGACGCGATCGCCTTCGTGCACGGCGACCTTGGCTAGCGTGCCCTCGCGCGGCATCGACAAAGTCAGCAGGCCGCCTTCGATATCCACTTTGCCGCGCGCCACGGCGGCGTACGCCGAGGTGGGCGCTGCCGCCGCGGGAGCCGGCGCATCGGCGGATTTCGAGCAGGCACCGAGCAGCACCGACGCACATATCGCCAGACCGCCGGACCGGGCGATACGTCCCAGTCGGGCCGAGTGCGCCGGTGTCGCGCTGCGTGCATACGATGGCCAGTGAAGAGCGAGCGGTTTCATCAGGGAGTTCCCTTGCTGGCGCTGACCGGCGCGTGGTTGCGCAGATCGTTGAGAATTTTGCCATCTTCCATCGCCAGCACGCGATCGGCGTGGACGACGAGACGGGGGTCGTGGCTGACGCACAGCACCGTAGTGCCGTGCGTGCGAGCGATGCGATGCAGGATGTCGATGATCATCTGGCCGTTGGCGGCATCCAGCGCGCTGGTCGGCTCATCGGCGAACAGCAGCTCAGGCTCCTTAGCCAGCGCGCGAGCGATCGCTACTCGCTGCTTTTCGCCGCCGGACAGTTCGGAGGGACGCAGCTTCATCCGATGTGAAAGACCGACTTCGTCCAGCGACGCTCGCGCGCGCTCGCGCGCCTCGCTGCGCGACAGGCCCATGTGATTGAGCGGCAGCTCAACCTGTTCGAAGGCGTTCAGTGCGGGAAACAGGTTGAAGCCCTGAAACACGAAGCCGGTGTGCTGCAGTCGAAAGCGCTCCAGGGCGCGCAGGTCGAGCTGGCCCAGCTCGCTGCCAAGAGCCAGTACGCGGCCACCATCGAGTTTTTGCAGGCCGCTGAGCACGGCCAGAAGCGTGCTCTTGCCGCAGCCGGACGGCCCGGAAATCAGGGTGAGTTCGGCGGCATTGATGTGCAGCGACAGGCCATCCAGCACCTGCGTGTGCTGCTTTCCGGAAACGAAGGCCTTGCTGATATTCTCGGCGCGCAGCGCCACCGTCTGCACTTCGTTGGCGATGGCGGCGGGAAATGGGATGGCGGGATTCATCACTTTACCTCAGCAGCGTCGCGGGATCGGCGGCGCGCAGGCTGCGCATGGCGGCCAGGCCGGACACCGCGGCCAGCCCCATCACCAGCACAATGCAGCCCAGCGCTGCCGGCAGGTTCAATACGACCGGCACATTCTGGCCGCGCGCGAGCAGCAACAGCACGACGCCCAGCACGCTGGCGCCGAGCAGACCCAGCGCGCCAACCCAAAAAGCCTGTTCGAGCACCACCCGTCGCAATGCTCCGACGCCAACGCCCAGCGCGTTCAAGGTGGCGTACTCGCGCACCGAGCCGTTGACTGCGGCGATCAGCGTCTGGCTGGTGATCACGGCGCCGACGAGAAACACGATGCCGGCCAGAAACAGCACGCCAGCGCCAGCGCCGGTATCAAACATCCAATAGCGTACCGAAATGTTGGCGAAATCGTCGGCGCTCCATGTCGTATACGGACCGAACGCGGTGTCGCCGCGCAGGCGCAAGGCGACGGCGTCGGCCTGAGTCGGATCGCGCAGTTTGGCGACGAGATAGGTCGGGCCGATGTCTTCGGCATCGCTGTCGAGATGGCGCGCGGTTTCCAGCGAGCAGAGCACGTTGACGCCGCCCAGCGCGCGCAGGCCACTACTGATGCCGACCACGCGAACTTGCCGGCCGTTGATGGTGGCGGTTCCGCCGATATCGACGCCGAGCTGATCGAGATCGGAGCGGTCTACAACCACGGAGTCGGGCTCATTCAGTCGCTCGCGCAGTTCGATCGGCAGTGCGTTGGAAAACATCAGAGCGTCGATGTGCGTGTCGATGCCGGAGACGAACACCGAGATACCGCCGGTTTCGGCCTTTCCGCGCCAGTCGCCGTCGACCCAGATATACGGTTCCACGCGTTGTACGGCCGGATCCATCAGGATGCGCGATTCCACGTCCGAATCGATCGATCGACCCTGTCCCACGCTCTGCGTGCCGGGGTAACCGATCCACACGTCGGCGGACGAGCCAGTGATGTACAGGCTGGTGCTGCCAAAGATGCCCAGCACCAGCGCCAGCTGCAGCAGCTGCAGAAGTCCGGCAAAGCCAACTGCCAGCATCGCCGGCAGAAAGCGGCGCCATTCGTAGATCAACGTTTTTCGCGCCAGCGCGACCATCAGCGTGGCGTCTCGCTGCTGGAGCTTGCAGCGTCGGCCGCGCTGGCCGTTTTCGGCGCGGCCGATCCCAGCTGCGCTGCGGTTGGCAGCGGTGCACCACCCAGTGCCTTGAACAGGGCGACGTAGGCCAGGCTGTGCTGGGCGCGGGCGTCGATGAGTTCGGCATTGGCCTGGTCCACCGCGATCTGGCTTTCGATGCGGTCAAGCGGACTGGTCAGCTTTAGTCGGACGCGGCTCTGCACGGCGCGATCGACGCGCTGCAGCGACTGCCAAGCAATCTCGCTCTGGGCCTCGCGCTGCTGCTGCTGCTGCAGCGAACCCAGCGCGGTTTCGACCTCGGCGATGCCTTGCAGCACCGATTGCTGATACGCCTGCACGCTGGCCTGCAGCTGGTGGCTCTTGGCGTGCGTTGCGGCGACGCGAACGCCCCAGTCGAACAGCGGAATATTCAAAATGGGGCCGAGCGAAAAAATGCCGCCTGGCGTTTTCGTATGGTTATCGTCGTCGGCGATGTTCACCGCCCACACCAGCGATGCGCCAAGGCTCACCTGCGGATACTCGTCGGCATGCGTGAGCGCGAGCTCGCCGGCGCTGCGCAGCACGTCGGCTTCGGCGCGGGCAATTTCCGGACGTGTGCGCAGCAGATCGACCGGCGCGGCGCTCAGCTCAAACGAGCCGATGTCCGGCTGTTTGCCAGGCGTCAGCCACGCGGGGTCGGGGTGATTCTGTCCGACCAGCACCGCAAGCTGCTGCGCGCTTTCGTTGATCGCCTGCCGCGGTGCTGCCAGCGCGGCTTCGGCCTGCGCCGCCAGCGCTTGGGCCTGGTCCACTTCGGCCGGGGCGACCAGCTGCAGTCGCTCGCGTATCTTCAGAAGGTCCCAGTGCTGCTGGTGTGCCCGACTGATCTGCGACAGCAGCTGTTCCTGCTGCTGGGCGGTGCGCAGCGCAATCCAATCACGCACGACTTCGGCGACCAACGAAACCTGAGCACTGCGCAGATCGGCGACGCTGGCGTCCATGGCGCCTTGCACTTCGCGCCGGGTGCCTTCGCGTCGACCGAATAATCCGAATTCCCAGTTGGCATCGAATCCGGCGACGAAGTAGGAAGCGTGAGCGTTTGGATCGATCGCGTCGTCGGTGCGCCCGCTCAGGGTGGGCAGGTATTTGTAGTTGGCGCGGGTGTGAATGGCGCGCGTAGCGAGCATGCGCTCGACCGCTTGGGCGACGTCGAGATTGTTCGCCAACGCGCGATCGACGAGAGCGTCGAGCTGCGGATCGTTGAATGCGTGCCACCAGCCCTGCAAATCGCTCGGTTTGGCCGGATCGGCGGCTAGCGCATGCTGCCACTGCGCCGGCAATGGCGCGGCCAGCTTGGGCACCGGCGAGGCGCAGCCAGCCACGACGCCGACGACGGCGCCACAGAGCAAACGGCTGAGGCTTGCGCGACTCAGCATGCGCGACGGCGCTCGATACACGAGCTGAATGCACGAGCCCGCCGTTGGTGCGTTGAGATATCCGGGATAGTCATGACCGAAGTCGCCGCGATGGTATCGACATATTGTGAGGGCTGGACGACTCGCGCGATACCTCAAGCCAGCGTAGCGGTCAGATCGCGTGCAGCTGCAGGCGCGCCGTTAACGTCGTTCAAACTATTACCCTTTGCTTTAATCCCGCTTAGCAGCGGGCGGAAACCGCACGTCGACGATGAGCCCGCGCTTGTCGCCCAATCGGTAGACCACTTCGGCGTGATGTCGTTCCGCAATGCGCTGAACGATGGCCAGCCCCAGGCCGCTGCCTTCTTCGCTGCTGCCCGGCGCGCGGAAGAAACGCTCGCTCAGGCGCGGTAGCAGCTCCGGCGGTACGCCGGGGCCATCGTCCTCCACGCTGAGGCGAGAGCCACCATCGGATTGTCCGCGCAGGCTGACGGTGACCGTGCTGCCGCGTCCGGCGTAACGGATGGCGTTGTCGATCAGGTTGTCCAGCAGATCCTGCAGGCTGGCGACATCACCGTCGATGTAGAGCTGTTGCTGCCGCACGGGTCCCTGGTAACCCAGGTCGACGCCAGCGCCGAGCGCTTCGTGCACGCGCAGCGCCACCGCTTCGGGAATGAGCCGCGTTAGGTCGAGCAGGGCGTTATCCATCGTATCGACCGGCGATGCCTGCGCGCGGGTCAGCGCCAGCAGCTGCGACGAGGTGCGCGCTGCGCGCTGGGTCAGACGGTGGATATGCGAGAGCGCATCGGCCATTGTCTCGGGACGTGAATCGGCCAGCGCGCGGTCGACGTGCAGGCTGAGTCCGGCCAGCGGCGTGCGCAGCTGGTGCGCGGCATCCGCAATGAAGCGGTCGTGCAGCGCGAGCATGCTGCGCAGGCGCGCGAACAGCGCGTCGATGGTGCGCGTGAGCGGCAGGATCTCCTGCGGCACGTCAGCGCCGCCGATCGGCGTCAGCTCGTGCGAGCGCCGCGCCAATCGCTCGGTCAACGGATTGAGCACGCGCAGGCCGTGGTTCACGCCGAACCAGACCAGCGACAGCACGCTGAGGATCAGCAGCGTCTGCATCACGGTGGCCAATAGCAGAATTTCGCGCGCCTGCTGATGGCGATCCCGAAACGTTTCGGCCACGGTGATCGTCAGGGTGTCGGTGGGATCTTTCAGCGAGGCGCGCTGGATGGTTGCCGCGCGCAGTTCGTGGTTGTCCAGCCGGGTGTTGTAGAGAACGGGCTTGGCATTGAAGGCCAGGGTCAGCGCCGGCGCCTGCAGCCTTCCGCTGCCGGCAAGCACGCCGCGCTTTGCGCTGCGCACGTTGAAATAGCCGCGGCTGTCCGGATCGTATTCGAGCAGGAATTTCGCCTGTGGCGTCAGTTCGCCGCCTAGCGCATCGTTGCTGAGCATGGTCGCCAGGGTCAGCGCGTCGTCGCTGAGATCGTGATCGTGCACGCGGTTGGCGTAGGACAGCGCGACACCGTACGTCAGCATCGCGTCGAGCAGCAGCAGGACCGCCATCGGAATCAGCAGAAAAATCAGCAGCCGACGACGCAGGCTCGGACGCAGGCGAAGGACGCGCGGTGGAGTCATTCGAGCTCGCCGTCGGTGGCTTCGGCTTCTTCCAGCAGGTAGCCCAGCCCACGGATGGTGCGTACGCCCGTACCGCTGCCGTGCAGTTTGCGGCGCAGGCGGTGGATGGCGATGTCGAGGCCGTTGTCGGTCAGCTCCTGGTCCCAGTCACACAGCGCTTCGATCAGCTGCGCGCGGCTGGTCACGCGATCGGGGCGCAGCGCCAGCGCTTCGAGCAGGCCGAACTCGCGCGCGGTGAGTTCGAGCGCCGTTTCGTCGATCCAGGCGCGGTGGCCGGGCAGATCCAGACGCAGTCGTCCCAGCTGCAGCTCCGGCACGCCGCGGCTGCTGGCCCGGCGCAGCAGCGCACGCACGCGCGCCTCGAACTCGGACAGCGCGAACGGTTTTACCAGGTAATCGTCGGCGCCCAGATCGAGCACGCGGATGCGTTCGGGCAAGCCGTCGCGCGCCGTCACCACCAGTACCGGCATGCCGGCACCGCGGCTGCGCAGGCGCTTTAGCACTTCGGTGCCGTCGAGCTGGGGCAAGCCGAGATCCAGCACCAGCAGGTCATATTCGTGATCGCGCAGCGCGGTGTCAGCCAGGCTACCGCTGGCCACGTGGTCCACCGCATGGCCGCCCTGCCGTAGCGAGCTGCAGATGCCTTCGGCGATGGACGGATCGTCCTCGGCCAGCAGAATGCGCATGATGAATCCTTGTGGTTGACGGGGCGGGGATGCGGCTTGGCGGCAGTGTGAGACTTCATGCCACGCAGCCAGATCGTCCCGACATTCCATCGAGAGTAGATCGAATTTCATTTTATCCCTCCATCAGACAAGACGTATACGCGCCGGTTCCGGCGTGCGGTCCCGACGGACGGGGAAGGGACGAGATGGCGTCGCCCTTTAAGCATGACCTCTGGTCTATGCGACCGTACCGTGTTGCGTGCACACTGCGCCCGGGGTCAGGGGAGAAAAACAACGATGCGATCAGCCGCAGTGGGTTCGATAGTGGTGTGCGCGTGGGTGATTGCCGTCGCCGCAGGCGTCGTGAGCATGACAGCCCATGCTGAGTCAATCGCAGCGGCGGCGTCCGTCGCCAGCCCGGCATCGGCTGCTCCCAACACGGCCGTGGTCCAGCGAGCGGGACCCGACCCGGCCGACATTCCCTTTGCCTCGGCGCATGCCGCCGGGCCAAGTACGCCCAGTGCGACGAACGCCTGGGGCGGCGAGCGCACGGGAAAAGAGGCTACGCTGTCGGATCGTGTAGTGAGCTACCAGATAAACGCCGATTTGGATGCGGCGAAGCACGCGGTGAGCGCCACTGAACACATGACCTGGCGCAATCGCAGCGATCGCGCGGTGAGCCGGGTCTACTTTCACCTCTATCTCAACGGATTCAAGAACAACGGCAGTACCTGGTTCACCGAACGCAAGGTACTCACGGCGCATGGCCAGTCGCGCGGCGCGGCGTCGCTGGAAAAAGGCCAGTGGGGCTGGATTGACCTCAAGCAGGTAAAGCAGGGTTCCACGTCGCTGGCCTGGCATTACGTGCAGCCGGACGGCGGTCCGGCCACCGATCAGAGCGTGGCCTGCATCGAGCTGGCGCAGCCGATTCCGGCCGGCGGCACGCTGACGCTGGACATCGATTTTCTCAGCCAGCTGCCTCGCGTGGTCGAGCGCACCGGCTGGTGGGGCGATTTCAACCTGGTCGGCCAGTGGTTTCCGAAGATCGGCGTGCTCGAGCTGGCCGGTGAACGCGGCGCCACGGCGCCGCGCTGGAACGTGCACGAATTCCACTTCAACAGCGAGTTCTACGCCGACTTCGGCAGCTTCGACGTGCATCTGACGGCACCCAGCGACTACACCGTGGGCGCCGTCGGCAAGCTGGATGGCCAGCCGACGCAGGCGCAGGGCAAGACGACGTATCACTTCGTGCAGGGCGACGTGCATGACTTCGCTTGGGTTGCAGCAAAGGGTTACAAGACGCTGGACGGCTCCTGGCAAGGGCCGGGCAGTCCCAAGGTGGCCGTACGCGTGATCTATCCGGCGGAATATGCGGCCACCGCGGCGCCGACGCTGAAATCGACCATCGATTCGCTCGGCTATTTCTCGAACACGTTGGGCGCCTATCCGTACGAGACAATCACTGCCGTGGTGCCGCCGTACAACGCCAGCGAAGCGGGTGGCATGGAGTACCCAACCTTTTTTACCTCGGATGGCTACAAGGAAATCGTGCCCGGCACGCTCAACGAGTACATGAGCGATTTCGTCAACATCCACGAATTCGGCCACGGCTATTTCTATGGGCTGCTCGCCTCTAACGAGTTTGAAGAGCCCATGCTTGACGAAGGCATGAACGAATACTGGGACGACCGCATGATGCGCGAGCGCAACGAGGACGTGGTGCTGGCGACGCCGCTGATGAAGCGTCTGGGCGTAGCGCCCGCGATGACCGGCTTCATGCTCGATCGCACGGCCGCCGACCTGAAGCAGCCGGCGGATCCGTTGTCCCAGAACAGCTGGGATCGCCTTTCCAGCAGCAGCTACAACACGGTGTACTCGCGAACCGCCACGGCGATGCACGATCTGGAAGATCGCCTGGGTAAGAGCGTGATGGAACGCGCCATGCGCCTTTATTACCAGCGCTGGCGCTTTCGTCACCCGTCGTCGGCGGACCTGCGCGCTGCGCTGATCGATGGCTCCGGTGACGCGAAAGACGTCAATGCGATCTTCGATCAGTACGTTTATGGCACGGCGCATATCGACGACAGCGTCACCGATATCGACGTGGTCGAGGTGTTGCCAAATGCCGGCGTCGTCACGACCAATGGCAAGCCCGTTGAGAGCGATCAAGAGGCGCTGGACAAGCAGATCAAGAAGCAGCGTGAAGCGTGGGAAAAAGCGCATCCCAAGGCCAGGTTCGACGACGAGGGCCCGTTCCCCTGGCGCAGCACGGTGACCGTTTTCCGCGACGGCGCGTCGGTGCGGCAGCTGCTGCGCGTCACGTTTGCCGATGGCACGCACCAGGACGTGGTCTGGAACGACGACCGCCGCTGGGCGCGCTTCGATTTCGTGAAACCGGCCAAGGTCGTATCGGCCGAACTCGACCCGCCGCAGCTGGCGTATCTGGACGCGGACAAACTCAACGAGAGCCTCACGACCAAGCCCGACGGCGCCGCTTCGCGCCGGTGGACGGCCGATTTGGCGGCCGCACTCGAAGCGTTCTACGCCGCGCTGGTGACGCTGTGATGGCCGTCGCCTCGGCTCGTCGACCGGGATTCGGCGCACTCATCTCCGCCATGCTTTCCGCGCTGCAGTGGCGGTTACTTCTGCTATGGCTGCTGATCATGCTGATCCCTGCCACGCTGGTGGCACTGCCGTTCTGGCGTGTGCTCGCCGGCATGCTGGATCACTCGGTGCACGCCGCCGCTTGGGCGCAGCATTTCAACGCGATGATGTTCGGCGATGTTGGTTTTGCCCTTAGTGAGCACGTGGGCTGGCTGGGTGGTACGGCAATACTCGGGCTGGTGACTACGCTGGCGATGTCGCCCTTTCTGGACGGCATGATCATCGGCAGCGGTCGAGCCGGCCGCAGCCTGGGTTTTGCCGGACTGCTGCACAGCGGGCTGGTCGAGTACGGGCGCATGTTCCGCCTGATGCTGTGGTCGCTGCTGCCGTATCTGGCCGTGGGCGGCGTGGCGATGCTGGGGTCACATCTGGCCGACGACCACGCCGACAAGGCCGTGCTGCAATCGCAGGCGGATCTCTGGGCGAGCATCGCGCACGGCCTGCTGCTGGCGGCTTTTGTGCTGGCCCAGTGCATCGTGGAGTCGGCGCGTGCGGCGTTCATTGCCGACATCACGCTGCGCTCGGCCACTCGCGCGTTTGGCCGCGGCATCAACCAGCTGCTGCGCCGGTTTTTTCGCACGGTGTTCTTTTATCTGCTGGTGAGCGCCGTCGGCTTTGCAGTCGCCGCGGCCGCTGGCGTCGGACGCATCCACGTTGCGGCAGTGGGCACCGCCGGATTTCTCACGGCGCTGCTGCTCAGTCAGCTGATGGTGGTGGCGTTGGGCTGGATGCGCATTGCACGGCTGTTCGCGTTGGCCAGCCTGGGGCGTTCGCTGCGCCGGGCGGGATTGGGCTAGAGGCACTGCGTCGGATGAGGTGAGGCGCGCTTGGTGCTTGAGCGCGCAACTTCGGTGCAAAAGGCGTTCAAGCAGACGCCTAGATTTGAGGCGATAACATCGTACGAGTGAAACTCAGGCCGACGCCCGGCTAAGCGCGGCACGGGGAGGATAGTAGGCGAACACGTGGTTGTGGCTGCCGTAGAAATCCATGTCTTCGATATGCTCGCCGCCCAGGCGCTCCGCTACACGATCGGAAGCCTCGTTGCCGATGCGCACCAGACTGATCACGCGCGGTGCGTGCAGGTGGTGCCAGGCGAAATCGAGCACCGCATTACCTGCTTCGGTGGCATAGCCGTGGTGACGATGTCCTGGCTTGAGCATCCAACCCAGTTCTAGATCAGGCCAGCCGTCGGGGTACATCAGGCCGGCGCGGCCGATGAATTCACCGGTGGTTTTCAGCTCCAGTGCCCACATGCCGCAGCCGCGCAGCTGCCAGTGTCCGAGCAGCATCGCCAGCGAGCGCCAGGCGTTGGTGCGGTCCAGCGGCTGCCCGTCGCCGATCCAGCGCGTGCTTTCGACGTCGGCGAGCATCTTGGCGTAATCATTAAAGTGCTGTTCCGTCAGCGCAGTCAGGCGCAGTCGCGCCGTTTCGAGAGTAGGGATATCAGACATCACGATCGGCGTGGGAAGAATCCAGTAATTCTGCGAGCGCCCGCGTACTGCCGGCGAGGCTCTCGGACCAGGAAAAGCCCGTTATTGTCTCACCTGTGGCCGAATCTGCAAAATCCTCGCTTTCACCGGGCGGCAGCAGGTGCCGGTAGTCGACCGTCATCTCCGTCCCAGGCGGCAGCTCGGTCAGCGCGAAGACAAAGCCCAGGTGCCACAGCCCGTTGGGCTGGAAGCTGTGGTTGATATAGCATTCGTCCGGCCAGTCCGGCGAAAGCGTATAGCGATCCTCGAACCAGCGAGCGCTGGCGTGGAACTGGGCGCTGAGCTCCGGCGAGGCGTTAATGTCGGCGTGTCGGTAGGTGCGGTCGATGCCGTCCGGCGCCGTAATAATGCGGCCCGCGGCCACGGTTTCATCGAGAAACAGACCCTTGCCGGCGCCTGGGATGGCGGAATCGGCAATGTGGTAGCGCGGAAGAATCATGGCGACGCCGCAGCACGAACGGGGAAGGCGCTGGAGTGTAGCTCAGGCGGATAGCTGGCGATGTCGACCTACAGATCGCCAGCTCGTGCGCCCTCCCAAACCGTTGCCGTATCAGGAGGGCGCCCGAACAGTTATTCCCCCGCCGCCGCTCCTGCCGCCGGCTTTTTGCTGGTGCGCTTGGCTTTTTTGGCCGGCGTATCGGTTTTGGCCGCCGCCGCGTCGGCCGTCGAAGCGGTGTCCGCCAGCAGGATCGACGCGCGATTGCGCTCCAGCGTGGATTTGCCGATGCCCTTGATCTGGGTCAGATCGTCAGCGCTCTTGAACGGCCCGTTGGCATCGCGCCAGGCCACGATGGCGTCGGCCTTGGATTGACCGATGCCGTCGAGCGATTTGGCGATAGTGGCGGCGTCCGCCTTGTTGATGTTGACCGGCGTGCCGGCAAAGCTTAGCGCCGGCAGCGCCACAGCGAGGGCTAGAGCGATTCGAGCAAGAAGTTTATGCATGGTGGTTTCCTCCGTGAGATGGCACGGCGGCATTCGCGCGCCGCCATGAAACTCTGGCATGCGGCAATCGGCCACGCAGTCGGCTCGGCTGCAGTAGCGGCGTGGGGAAGGCTCCTCCATGCGCGTGGGTAGTGCCTGATCGCGTGTCGGCGCCTGCAGCGGCATGCCGGGTCAGCGCGGTAGAATCGGGCATCGTACTTTTGCCGGAAATTGACCATGGACATTGTCCGCAAGATGGACCCCGACCGCCTTTCCGATTTCGTCAGCGGCCTGTGGGACGCCGAGATCGTGCCGCAGCTGGTCGAGTACATTCGCATTCCCAATAAATCCCCCATGTTCGACGCCCAGTGGGCCGAGCACGGCTATATGGATGCGGCGGTCAAGCTGATGGAAGACTGGGCACGCTCCAAGCTGAGCCAGCTGCCCGGCGCCACGCTCGAGGTGGTCCGGCTGGAAGGCCGCACGCCGCTCATCTATATCGAAGTGCCCGGCGCCAGCGACGACACCGTCATGCTCTACGGTCACCTGGACAAGCAGCCGGAAATGACGGGTTGGGCTGATGACCTCGGCCCGTGGAAGCCGGTGATCAAGGACGACAAGCTTTACGGCCGCGGCGGTGCCGACGACGGCTATGCGATCTTCGGCTCGCTGGCGGCGCTGCTGGCGCTGCATGAGCAGGGCGTGCCGCACGCGCGCTGCGTGATCATGATCGAGGCCTGCGAAGAATCCGGCAGCTACGACCTGCCGCACTATGTCGATCATCTAGCGCCGCGCATCGGTAGCCCGTCGCTGGTGGTCTGCCTCGATTCGGGCTGTGCCAACTACGACCAGCTGTGGCTGACCACCTCGCTGCGCGGTATGACCGGCGGCAACCTCACCGTGCAGGTGCTGGAGGAGGGCGTGCACTCGGGCGATGCGTCCGGTGTGGTGCCGTCCAGCTTCCGCATTCTGCGCGAGCTGCTGTCGCGGCTGGAGGATCCGGCAACCGGCCAGATCAAGCCAAAAGAACTCCACGTCGACATTCCGCCGCAGCGCATCGAGCAGGCCAAGGTATGCGCCGAGGTGCTGGGTGCGGATATCTACGACAAGTTTCCCTGGGTCGAGGGCATGCAGCCGGTGACCTCCGATCTGGCCGAGCTGGTGCTCAACCGCACCTGGCGCCCACAGCTGGCCGTCACCGGCGTCGGCGGCATGCCGCCGCTGGACAGCGCCGGCAACGTGCTGCGGCCGCAGACGTCGGTCAAGCTCAGCCTGCGCGTGCCGCCCACGCTCAACGGCGCCAAGGCCGGCGAGTTCGTCAAGCAGCTGCTGGAGGCCAACCCGCCGTACGGCGCCAAGGTCAGCTTCACGCTGGAGAAGGACGGCAGCGGCTGGAACGCGCCACAGCTGTCGCCCTGGCTCGAGCAGGCGGTGGCCGATGCCTCGCAGCATTATTTCGGTGCGCCGGCGGCGTATATGGGCGAGGGCGGCAGCATCCCGTTCATGGGGATGCTCGGCGAGAAATTTCCCAAGGCGCAGTTCCTCATCACCGGGGTACTTGGCCCACATTCCAACGCGCACGGCCCTAATGAGTTTCTGCATATCCCGACCGGCAAGAAGGTGACGATGGTCGTGGCCGAGGTTGTCGCCCAGCACTTTCAAGCAGGCGGTAAG
>CAIKJM010000514.1 GCA_903827735.1 uncultured Rhodanobacter sp.
CGGCAAGCTGCAGCGGCTGGACTTTCGCCTTGCGCCCAATGCGGATCGGGCGCAACTTTCTTCGGCACTGGCAGCGCGCTCGCCACTGGGCGCGGAGATCGTGACCCGGCATAACGAGGAGACGCGTAGCGACAGCCTATCGCGCGCGTATCGAGTGAATCTGGACATGCTGGCGCTGATGGCGCTGCTGACCGGCGGATTTCTCGTGTACTCGGCGCAATCGCTCTCCGTGGCGCGCCGACGCCCGCAGTTCGCGTTGATTCGGGTGCTGGGGCTGGAGCGCCGCAGCCTGGTGGCGCAGATTTTTCTGGAGGCACTGGTGGTCGGCGCCGTGGGAGCACTCGCCGGGCTGCTGCTGGGGCTTGGACTGGCTGCGGCGGCGCTGCACCTGTTGGGGAGCGATCTCGGCGGCGGCTACTTCAGCGGCGGCGTGCCGCATCTGAGTTTTGCGCCGGGCGCTGCCGTTGCTTTCGGCGCGCTTGGCGTGGCTGCTTCGCTGGTGGGCGGCCTGCTGCCGGCGCGCGACGCGGCGCGCAGCCAACCGGCGCTGGCGCTGAAAAATCTGGGCGATGCCATCGATCCCCGCGTGCGTCCACGCATCCGGCTCGCCTTGCTGTTTGTGGTGCTGGGCGCCGCGGGAAGCCTGGCGCCCGCGGTGAACGGGCTGCCGATCTTTGGCTATGCGTCGATGGCGCTGCTGCTCGCCGGGGGCATCGCCATGATGCCGTGGTTGGCAAGAACGCTGCTGTGGATTTTTCTACGGCGACCGATAAGCAATGTATCGCTGTCGTTGGCGATACAGCGACTGTGGGGCGCGCCGTCGCAGGCGGCGCTGGCGCTGAGCGGCATCGTTGCTTCCACCAGCCTGATGATTGCCATGGCCGTCATGGTGGTGAGCTTTCGCGGTTCCGTGGAGGCATGGCTGTATCAGGTGCTGCCGGCCGATCTGTACCTGGCGCTCGACGACAGCGGCGTCGGCGGCGGATTCGATGCGGTGACGCAAAACAACATGCGGCACGTGGAGGGCGTGGCTTGGATGGGTTTTATGAAGGAAACGCCGCTGCGGCTCGCGCCGGACAAACCCGATGTATGGCTGATTGCGCGCACCGTCGACGGTCCCGCCGGCGGTCTGCCGCTGCTGAGCCCCGGCCTCGCTGTGCCGCCCAACGATATTCCGGTGTGGGTTTCGGAACCGGCCGCGGGCATTTACGGCATCCATCCGGGTGACCATCTGGTGCTGCCCATCGCTGGGGTGACGCCGCGCGTTTTTGTGGCGGGCATCTGGCGCGACTACGGCCGTCAGCAGGGTTCCATCGTGATCGATAGCGATACCTATACGCGACTGACCGGCGATGCTCGTCGCAGCATCGCGTCGGTCGCACTGAAGAAAGGCGCGTTGGCGGATGCGGTGATCGCCCGTCTGCGCGCGGTCCTGCCGGCCGGGGTGGCGGACCACCTGAGCGTGAGCCGATCGCAGGAGATTCGCAGCAAGGGCATCGCCGCGTTCGATCGCAGCTTCGCCATCACCTATCTGCTCGAGGCGATTCCGATTCTGGTCGGGCTTATCGGTGTGGCCGCGACCGTCTCCGCGCAGACGCTGGCCCGAATCAAGGAGTTCGGCATGCTGCGGCACATCGGCGTGTTGCGTCGTCAGATCGTGGCAATGCTGATCGCCGAGGGCGCGCTGCTGGGAGCGATCGGCGGGATCGCCGGCATTGGACTGGGTTTGGCGATGAGCCAGATCCTGATCCGCGTGGTTAATCCGCAGTCGTTTCACTGGACCATGGATACACGCATTCCCTGGCTGCTTTTTATCATCGTGATCGTTGCGCTGATCGTTGCCGCTGGCGGCACGGCGCTGTTCGCCGGACGGCGTGCGCTGTCGACTGCGGCGGTGACTGCGGTGCGGGAGGACTGGTGATGATCCGGCGGCGCATGACGCGATGGATCCTGCTGGCGATCTGGCTAGTTTCGTGCGGCTTCGCACAGGCACCGGCGCGCGCAGAAGGTCCGGTCTATGCCGATGTGTTGCCGGGTCATTCGCTGAGGTTTCCCGCCGACTTCGGCGCCCATCCGGACTTTCGGACCGAGTGGTGGTACGTCACCGGCTGGCTGCACACCCCCGACGGTCCAAGAGGCTTTCAAATCACCTTTTTTCGCTCGCGACCGGATGTCGATCAGAACAATCCCAGCGCGTTTTCGCCCAAACAAATCATCCTTGCTCACGTTGCCCTGTCGGATCCGAAGCTGGGCAAACTGATCGATGACCAGCGCAGTGCCCGCCAGGGATTTGGGCTCGCAACCGCCGCCACGGGGGATACGACGGTGGCGCTCGACGACTGGAGCCTGGTGCGTGGTGCCGATGGCATCTACACCGCCAAGGCCGGCACCGAGGCGTTCGGCCTGAATCTGCATTTGCAGCCGACGCAGCCGGTGCTGATTCAGGGCGATCACGGATACAGCAGCAAAGGCCCATCGGCGGGCGAGGCAAGCTACTACTACAGCGCGCCACATCTCTCGGTGTCCGGCACGCTTCGTCAGAACGGCCGTACTGTCGAGGTGAGCGGCGATGCGTGGCTGGATCACGAGTGGTCGTCCAGTTTTCTGGCGGCGCGTTCGGCCGGCTGGGACTGGACCGGATTGAACCTGGACGACGGCAGCTCGCTGACCGCGTTTCAAGTCCGTGACGCCGCCGGCCAGCCGGTCTGGGCGGGCGGAAGCTTCCGCGATGCACATGGTGCTACCGTCGTCCTTCGACGCGATGACGTGCAGTTTTCCACGCAGCGCAGCTGGCTGTCGCCGCGTACTGGCATCCGTTATCCGGTGGTGCAGACGCTGACGGTCAAATTGCCGTCGGGCTCAAGACAGTTCATCCTCACGCCACTGTTTGACGATCAGGAACTCGACAGCCGCGCGACCGGTGGCCCGGTGTACTGGGAAGGTGCGGTGAAGACCGACGGCGGAAAGGGTTATCTCGAACTGGTCGGATACGCGAATGCGGTGAAGATTTAGCCGCGCGGTAGAATCTTAGGTATCGCTTCGCTATCGAGACGCGTCCGCAGCCATTCACGGTGGTTTGCGCCGCTAAACATCATTCTTGCAATCCGCTTGGCCTGACCCGGCCAGCTTCGCTTTCAAGGAAACTCCATGCGTTTGGCTGTTGGTACGGAACTGGTTGCCCAGGCTTTGTTGTTCGATATGGACGGTACGCTGATCGATTCGCGCATCATGGTGGAGACTTTGTGGAAGGACTGGTGCGACGCGCACGGCGTGGATTTCGACTGGGTGCTGCCGCAGCTGCACGGCGTGCGCCTGGCCGATTCGGTGCGTCATTTCACGCCGGCCGGTTATGACGTCGAGCTGGAAATCCGCACGATGTACGACATCGAGCTGCGCAGTACCGATGGCATCGTGCCGATCAAGGGCGCGCTCGAACTGCTGGCCAGCCTGCCCGAAGATCGCTGGACCATCGTGACCTCGGCGGATCAGGAACTGGCGCGCGCGCGGCTGGCAGTTACCGGCATCGTGCCGCCGCCGAAGATGGTCGGCGGCGACGATGTGAAAGAGGGCAAGCCGCATCCGGCGGGTTATCTGGAAGGCGCGCGCCGGTTGGGAAGTCCGCCGGAAAAGACCCTCGTGTTCGAAGACGCCGTCGCCGGCATACGCGCCGGTCAGGCCGCGGGAGCGCGCGTGATTGCGCTGGCGACCGGCCACCCTGGTGAGATTCCTGAGGGAGTGGAGTGGATTCCGGATATGTCGGTGCTGCGTTTTGTCGGCGTCGATGCGGATGGCGTGCACCTGCGCGTCGTGGCTTGAGTCGAGGACAAACTTGTATGCGTATTTTGGTTTTAGGTGCAGGCGGTACCGGCGGCTATTTCGGCGGCCGGCTGGCGCAGGCGGGTGTGGATGTGACGTTTCTTGTTCGGCCGGCGCGCGCCGCGCAGCTCGATGCCGATGGTCTGGTGATCCGCAGTCCGCTGGGCGATGCGCAGCTGACCGTGCGTCATCTGACGGCCGAACAGCTGCCGGCGGCGGCGCCGTTCGACGTGATTCTGCTCAGCTGCAAGGCGTACGACCTGGACAGTTCGCTCGACGCGATTGCGCCGGGGATGGGCGAGCACACCACCTTGCTGCCGATTCTCAACGGATTGCGTCACTACGAGACGCTGGATCAACGCTTTGGGGCAGAGCGCGTGCTCGGCGGCCTGTGTTTTATCAGCGTGACCAAGCCTGCCAACGGCGAGGTGCTTCATCTCGGTAAGCCCGCCTCGGTGACCTTCGGCGAGCGCAGCGGCGAGACACACAGCGAACGCTGCGCCGCCATCGCCAACGCGTTTGCGCAGGCGAACGTGGAGCACAAGCATTCGCCGGCGATCACGCAGGACATCTGGATCAAGTACAGCTTTCTCACCGCGCTAGCCGCCGCCACCTGCCTGATGCGCGCGAGCGTTGGCGTGATCGTCTCCACCGACGATGGCCGCGATTTCATGCAGCGGCTCTATGGCGAATGCATTGCAGTGGCGGCCGCCAGCGGCTCGCCGATACCGGCTGACGCGCAGGCGCTGGCGATCAGGAATCTGACGCAGGAGGGCTCAACCGTTACTGCCTCGATGCTGCGCGATCTGGAATCCGGCCAGCCGATCGAGGGCGAGCACATTGTGGGCGACATGCTTGCTCGAGCACGGGCGGCTGGCATCGATGCGCCGCTGCTCGGGGTAGCCTGGTGTCATCTGCAGGCGTATGCGGCGCTGCGCAAAAGCTGAGCGCTCGCGCGTTGCCTATCGACGCTCACGTCAGTCGATAAAAAAGCGACG
>CAIKJM010000515.1 GCA_903827735.1 uncultured Rhodanobacter sp.
GATTCGCGACATTCTGCCGAGTGTTTCGCCTTCTTGATTATTGACAGAAAACTCAACGACCGCTGTTCTTTCACATATCAAAGGACTAACTGCGGTCAAGACTGCTCAAGCAGCGCGCCCAGCAGATATCGCCTCAGCGCAGGGTCTGCCTGAACCTGCTGGAGCATCTCACCAAACTGCGCCGAAATCTCGGGAGCACTGGTACCAACATCTCCACATGCAGAAGAGTCTGAAGATAGCTTTCTCACTTCTGCAGGGCTGTATAAGCCTAAGCAAGTTTCAGCCACTTACCGTTTAGCCCACGTGGCTTACCTAGGCTTCGATCAACCTTTGGCTCTATGGGAATACGCTCACCACTCAGCTCGTGTGGATGATCGTCATCAACATCCATTCGGTATACGAGATGCCTACCGCTGAAGTACAAAGCTTTCGCAAGACCAACACGGAAGCCAACGATACAAAGCCGGGTGATTGCGTAAACAACATACTAAGCATAACGCGAGCATAGATTCGAGAGCCCAGCTCTCAGAGCTTTCGTCATCCAAATGAACGTAGATATAAAAGGACGTTGAAGTGTGGAGATGCAGGATGAGAATCCCTTTCAAACGACCCAATGCAACGGCAATTAAGAAGCTGACCGTAGACACATTGCTGTATGCCACTGATGCAATGCCATCGGACTGCTGAACGAGGCTCTCAACCTTCGCGATTTGCATCGCGGTTTGCTGAAGAGTTTCCGTATCAGCGTCCGTATAAAGAAAAAGGCCACCCGTTGAGGTGGCCTAAGTCGTTGATTCTATTGGTGGGCGATGCAAGGATCGAACTTGCGACACCTGCCGTGTGAAGGCAGTGCTCTACCGCTGAGCTAATCGCCCGCCGAGAGCGCGCAAATATACGGGGAGCGGGGCGCCGGGTCAATCGTTGGCTTGCTGGCGCCAGCCTAAATGGCCGGGCTGCGCGCTTGCGGCGGGGCATCCGCTGGCGCCGAGGGTTGGTAAACTGCCGCGCTTGACTGACGAGGCGGCGCCGATGGAATTCCTGCAGCACGAGCTCAACCATATTGTCGCGGCGCTGCACGGCTTTGAAATCACGCCGTGGAAGCTGGTCGGCCTGATCGGTTCGCTGATGTTTACCAGCCGCTGGTTTGTGCAGATGTACTACACGCGCAAGCTGAAGCGGGTAGTGATGCCGCTGTCGTTCTGGTGGCTGTCGGTGATCGGCAGCGCGCTGCTGCTGAGCTACTTCATCATCGGCAAGAACGACTCGGTCGGCATTCTGTCGAACTTTTTCCCGGCGTTTGTCTCGGTATACAACCTGGTCGTGCACATGCGCGAGGTCAAGCGTCGCAATGTGGTCGAAAGCGAAGTCTGATCTCTAGCTAGACTGCGCCACGTTACCGCTCACACATCATCCCTTACTCGACCTCGTAGCCGAGATACGGCGCCAGCCAGCGTTCGGCCACGTCACGCGACCAGCCCTTGCGCTTGGCATAGTCCTCGACTTGATCGCGGCTGAGCTTGCCGACGACGAAATACTGGCTTTGCGGGTGCGAGAAGTACCAGCCGGATACCGCGGCCGTCGGGTGCATGGCGAAGCTTTCGGTCAGCTCAATCGTGGTGTGCTCGGTGGCGTTGAGCAGTTCGAACAGCGTGGCCTTTTCCGAATGCTCGGGGCAGGCCGGGTAGCCGGGGGCGGGGCGGATGCCGCGGTATTTTTCGGCGATCAGATCGTCGTTGGCCAGGGTCTCGTCGGGCTGGTAGCCCCAGAACTCCTTGCGCACGCGCTCATGCAGCCGCTCGGCGAACGCCTCGGCCAGGCGATCGGCCAGCGCCTTGAGCATGATCGACGAGTAGTCGTCATGGTCGGCCTCAAACCGGGCGACGTGCGGCTCGATGCCGATGCCGGTGGTGACGGCAAAGCCGCCGACCCAATCCTTGACGCCGCTGTCCTTGGGCGCGATGAAATCGGCTAAGCAGAAGTCCGGGCGATCGGCCGGCTTTTCCACCTGCTGGCGCAGATGGCGCAGTGTGGCGAGGGGCTTGGCCTTCGGCGCGGCGTCGACCGCGTAGACCTCGATGTCGTCGCCGACGTTCGCCGCCGGCCAGAAGCCGATCACGCCCTTGGCGGTGAGCCAGCGCTCGGCGATCAGGGTGTCGAGCATGCGGTTGGCGTCGGCGTAGAGCTCGCGCGCCTGCGCGCCGACGATCTCGTCGTCGAGGATGGCGGGAAATTTGCCGGCCAGCTCCCAGGCGTTGAAGAACGGCAGCCAGTCGATGTACTGGCGCAGCTCGGCAAGGTCGTAATCGTCGAATACGGTGATGCCCGGCGTCTTCGGTACCGGCGGCTCGTAGGCCTCCCAGTCGTCGGTGAAGCGCTGCGCGCGCGCCTTGGCCAGCGGCACCAGCTGCTTGCCGGCGCCGCGGTCCTTGTGCCGCTCGCGCACGTCGGCGTATTCGAGGCGGATCTTGGCGATGAACTCCTCGACCAGATCCTTGCTGACCAACGACTGCGCCACGCCGACGGCGCGCGAGGCGTCCTTCACCCATACGGTGGGCGACTTGTAGTGCGGCTCGATCTTCAGCGCGGTGTGCGCGCGCGAGGTAGTGGCGCCGCCGATCATCAGCGGGATATGAAAGTTCTGCCGCTGCATTTCGCGCGCGACCTGACTCATTTCTTCCAGCGACGGCGTGATCAGGCCGGACAGGCCAATGATGTCGGCGTTCTCGGCGATGGCGGCCTCCAGAATTTTCTGCGCCGGCACCATCACGCCCAGATCGATCACTTCGAAATTGTTGCAGCGGAGCACAACGGCGACGATGTTCTTGCCAATGTCGTGCACGTCACCCTTGACCGTGGCCATGATGATCTTGCCGTTGTTCTTGCCCATGTCGCCGGTGCGCAGCTTTTCTTCCTCGATGAAAGGCAGCAGGTAGGCGACGGCTTTTTTCATCACGCGGGCGGACTTGACCACCTGGGGCAGAAACATCTTGCCGGCGCCGAACAGGTCGCCAACCACGTTCATGCCGTCCATCAGCGGGCCTTCAATGACGTCGAGCGGGCGCGAGGACAGCTGGCGCGCTTCTTCGGTGTCTTCGACCACGTATTGGTCAATGCCGTGGACCAGCGCGTGGCTGAGCCGCTCGCGTACGGGTATCTCGCGCCAGGCGATCGTTTCGACCGCGGCCTCGCCTTTTTTCTTGCGGTAGTTGTCGGCGATCTCGAGCAGGCGCTCGGTGGAATCCTCGCGGCGGTTAAGCACCACATCCTCGACCCGCTCACGCAGCTCGGGATCGAGATCGTCGTAGATCGCCAGCGAGCCGGCGTTGACGATGCCCATGTCCATGCCGGCCTTGATGGCGTGGTACAGGAACACCGAGTGGATGGCCTCGCGCACGGTGTCGTTGCCGCGGAACGAAAACGACACGTTGGAGACGCCGCCGGAGATATGGCAGTCGGGAAAGCGTTTTTTCAGCTCGCGCGTGGCTTCGATGAAATCCACCGCGTAGTTGTTGTGCTCCTCGATGCCGGTGGCCACGGCAAAGATGTTCGGATCGAAGATGATGTCTTCCGGCGGAAAGTCGAGCTCGCGCGTCAGCAGTTCGTACGCGCGCGAACAGATCTCCACCTTGCGCGCGCAGGTGTCGGCCTGGCCCTGCTCGTCGAACGCCATTACCACGGCGGCGGCGCCGTATTGCTGCACCTTGCGCGCGTACTCGAGAAACTGCGCCTCGCCTTCCTTCATCGAGATCGAGTTGACGATGCCTTTGCCCTGCAGGCAGCGCAGGCCGGCCTCGATCACCGTCCACTTGGACGAGTCGATCAT
Organism: uncultured Rhodanobacter sp.; assembly: GCA_903827735.1. GTDB lineage: Bacteria > Pseudomonadota > Gammaproteobacteria > Xanthomonadales > Rhodanobacteraceae > Rhodanobacter. The sequence goes on from CAIKJM010000515.1 coordinate 3,824, forward strand.
GAAGGGCACGCGCGCGATGTCGGGCTCGGAGGAAATCAGATTGACGAAGCGTGTCATCGCCGCTTCGGAATCGATCAGGCCCTCGTCCATATTGATGTCGATGATCTGCGCGCCGTTCTCGACCTGCTGGCGCGCCACGTCGATCGCCTCGTCGTAGCGCTCCTCCTTGATCAGCTTTTTGAACTGCGCCGAGCCGGTGACATTGGTGCGCTCGCCGACGTTGACGAACAGCAGTTCCGGTGTGAGCACCAGCGGTTCCAGGCCGGACAGGCGGGTATATCGCCTCACTTACGCGGCCTCCGCATGCGCGGCAGACGGAATCACGCGCGGCGCGCAGTCGCGCACGGCTTCGGCAATCGCCTTGATGTGCGCCGGCGTCGTGCCGCAACAGCCACCGACCAGGTTGAGCAAACCATCGCGCGCAAAGCCACCGATCACGCCGGCCATGTGCTCGGGCGATTCGTCGTACTCGCCAAAGGCATTCGGCAGGCCCGCGTTGGGATGCGTGCTGACGTAGCTTTCCGCAATGCTGGCGAGCGTCTGCACGTGCGGACGCAGGTCTTCCGCGCCAAGCGCGCAGTTGAAGCCCACCGACAGCGGCCGCGCGTGCGCGACGGAATAGTAGAACGCCTCGGCCGTTTGCCCAGACAGCGTGCGGCCGGAGCGGTCGGTGATGGTGCCGGAAATCATTACCGGCACGCGCGCACCGCGCTGGTGGAACAGCTCGCTCAGCGCGAACAGCGCGGCCTTGGCATTGAGCGTGTCGAAGATGGTTTCGACCATGATCACGTCGGCGCCACCGTCGATCAGGCCGTTGGCCGACTCGGTGTAGTTTTCGCCGAGCTCCTCGAACGTGACGTTGCGAAAGCCGGGGTCGTTGACGTCCGGCGACAGCGATGCGGTGCGGCTGGTCGGTCCCAGCACGCCGATGACGAAGCGCGGTTTGTCGGGCGTCTTTGCCGTCATGTCATCGCAAGCGGCGCGCGCCAGTTTGGCGCCTTCGAGGTTCAGCTCGTAGGCCAGATGCTGCAGGCCGTAATCGGCTTGGCTGACGCGGGTGGAGTTAAAGGTGTTGGTTTCGACCAGGTCGGCGCCGGCCTCAAGATAGGCCGTGTGCACGCCGCGGATGATGTCGGGCTTGGTCAGCGTCAGCAGGTCGTTGTTGCCTTTCAGATCGCAGCTGTCTGCGTGCTCGTGCGCGTTGCCTTCATCGGCTTTCGCGTGGCCGTCGTGGCCGTGCTCGAAGCGGTCGCCGCGGAAGCTGCTTTCATCCAGCTCGTGTGCCTGCAGCATGGTGCCCATGCCGCCGTCGAGGATCAGAATACGCTGATGCAGCGCTTGTTCCAGCAGGGCAACGCGGTCGGGATGTAGCCAGGGCAGGGCGCTCATGGTGGTGATTCCTTTGCTTGCTTCGCGTGTCGCGCAGCGGTGTTCAACATGGTGTTGGCGGCGATCGGTTCAATGCGGCTTGCGCGTCAGCAGGCTGATCACTTCGAAGTGCGGCGCCTTGCGCTCGCGGCTGATCTGATGACAGCTGATGACGTCCAGACCCGCGCTGCTCGCCAGCTCGCGCAGCTGGTCGCCGGAAAAGCCGAGATTGCGGTGATCGAACGGTTCGACCGCCGTGCGGTGATCGTGCTGGCCCAGCGTGACCGCCAGCAGGCGACCGCCGGCGCGCAGCACGCGCGATGCCTCGGCGACGGCTTTGGCCGGATTTTCGGCGTAGGTGAGTGCATGCAGCATCAAGACCAGGTCGAAGCGCTGCTCGTCCAGTTCCAGCGCCTGCATGTCGCCCTGGATCACCTGCACGTTGGTGAACGCGCGCAGCCGCCTGGCGGCGGCATCGACCACGCGTTCGCTGGAATCCACGCAGGTGATCGACCTGGCGTGCGGCGCCAGCAGCTCGGCGGTGATGCCGTCGCCTGAGGCGATGTCCAGCACGTCGCCGGTTTCCAGCAGCTGCAGCAGCGAGCGTGCCAGCGTTTCCCAGGTGCGGCCGGGCGAGTAGTGGCGCTCCATGTCGCCGGCGACGGTGTCGGCCCAGCCTTCGGTGCCCGCACGCTGCGCCAGCACGGCCGGCAGGCGCGCGGTATCTTCGCGCAGCAGGGCGTCGTCGATGCTCTGGCGCAGCGAGTCCAGCAGCTTGCGCTGTGCCTCCTCGCCTTCGCTATTAGCGCGGTAATACGCCGACACGCCGGCGCGGCGGTCGCGCACCAGCCCGGCCTCCTTCAATTTGGCCAGGTGGGTGGACACACGCGGCTGGGCGAGATGCAGTACGGCGGCCAGTTCAGCCACGGTCAGCTCCTCATGTTCGAGCAGCGCCAGCAGGCGGACACGGGTCGGATCCGCGAGCAGGCGCAGCACGCTGGAAGCACTGGCCAGATCCATTGGGCATCCTTTTATCGCGATAAAGAGATGACAAGGCTAGGCGCCGTTCGCCAGGGCGTCAAGCGGTGTGACGGAGCGAACGCGTGCTGCGTTCAGTCCGACGGCCATGCGACAAGATGCTGCGCTCGCCGGCTGCGTCCGCGTCGGCTATTGGCCCGTAACTTCGCGGCGCCCAACCGAGGGCGAGCGTCGATGCTGCGCTCGCACAAGCGGGTTCGATCGCGCCGGCTACAATGGCCGGCTGCCACTCTCACTGCGGAGCTTTTCGATGGATTTCAGCTTTACCGAAGATCAGTTGTCGATCCAGTCGATTGCCCGCGATTTTGCGCAGAAGCGCATCGCGCCGGTCGCTGCCGAATTCGACGCCAAGGGCGAATTTCCGCTGGAGAACATACGCGAGATGGGCAAGCTCGGCTTGATGGGCATTGAGGTGCCGGAAGCTTACGGCGGCGCGGCAATGGATACGATCGCCTACGTGCTGGCGATGGTCGAGATCGCCGCGGCCGACGCGGCGACCTCGACCATCATGTCGGTCAACAACTCGCTGTTCTGCAACGCCATCCTCAAGCACGGCACCGAGGAGCAGAAGCAGACCTACGTGCGCGCCATCGCCACCGGCGAGGCGATTGGTGCGTATGCGCTGACCGAGCCGCAGTCGGGCTCCGATGCCTCGGCCATGCACACGCGTGCCACCAGGAACGCGCAGGGCGACTGGGTGATCAACGGCAAGAAGAGCTGGATCACTTCCGGTCCGGTGGCGCGCTACATTCTGCTGTTCGCCATCACCACGCCTGGCGTGGGCGCGCGCGGCGTGTCGGCGTTCATCATCGATACCAAGCTGCCAGGCTTTCATGCCGGCAAGAGCGAGCCGAAGCTGGGCATTCGCGCCTCGGCCACCTGCGAGATTGAATTCCACGACTACGTCTGCCCGAAGGAAAATCTGCTGGGCGAAGCGGGCAAGGGCTTCTCGATCGCCATGGGCGTGCTCGACGCGGGCCGCATTGGTATTGCCTCGCAGGCGGTCGGTATTTCCCGCGCGGCGTACGAGGCGACCCTGCAGTGGGCGCGTGATCGCAAGGCGTTCGGCGCGCCGATCGGCACGTTCCAGATGACTCAGTCGAAGATCGCCGATATGAAGTGCAAGCTCGACACCTCCATGCTGCTAACCCTGCGTGCGGCGTGGCAAAAGGGCGAGGCCGACAAGACCGGCGGCCGCTTCGGCACCGAGGCGGCGATCGCCAAGCTCACCGCCTCGGAAGCGGCGATGTGGATCACCCACCAGGCCGTGCAGATCCACGGCGGCATGGGTTATTCGAAAGAGATGCCGCTGGAGCGGTATTTCCGCGACGCCAAAATCACCGAGATCTACGAAGGCACCAGTGAGATCCAGCGGATGGTGATCGCGCGCGCGGAGACGGGCTTGCGCTGATTCTCCAACGTAGGCTCGCCACAAGCGCCAGTCTTATTAAGTAATCGGCAGATAAAAAAAGCCCCGGCATGCCGGGGCTTTTTTGTGGTTTCTACATCGGCGATGTTAGCCGCCGCGATACGGATCGGGATCCGGCGGCGGCAGTTTCTTCATGTCTTCGCCGTCGTTCGGACCGCTCTTGCCGGTGTCGTGCTTGCCATCCTTGCTATCGCCATCGAGCTTTTCGCCCAGCAGACGACGCACGCTGACGTAGAACACCGGAATCAGCAGCAGGCCGAGGATGGTGGCGAACAGCATGCCGCCGATCACGCCGGTACCGATGGCGTGACGCGAATTGGCGCCTGCGCCAGTGGAGATGAAGAGCGGGAACACGCCCAGGATGAAGGCCAGCGAGGTCATCAGGATGGGGCGCAGACGCAGCTGGGCCGCTTCGATGACGCCCTCGCGCAGTGTCTTGCCTTCGGCCTGCTTCTCCACCGCGAACTCGATGATCAAGATGGCGTTCTTGGCCGCCAAGCCCATCACCGTGATCAAACCGATCTTGAAGTAGATGTCGTTGGGCAGGCCGCGCAGCAGCTCGAACACCACCACGCCCAGCATTCCAAGTGGCACCACCAGCAGCACGGCCACCGGAATCGACCAGCTTTCATACAGGGCCGAAAGGCAGAGGAACACGATCACTACCGACAGCACCAAGAGCAGGGTTGCCGAGTTGCCCGACAGCAGCTCTTGGTACGACTGACCGGTCCAGTCATAGCCGTAATCCTTCGACAGGTGCTGGTCAACGATCTGCTCCATCGTGGTGATGGCCTGGCCGGTCGAATAGCCCGGTGCAGCGTCACCCACGATTTCCACCGCGGAGTAGCCGTTGTAACGGGTCAATGCGGGCGATGCCATGCCCCA
>CAIKJM010000516.1 GCA_903827735.1 uncultured Rhodanobacter sp.
ACATGCGCCGAGGCGCTGGCCGCCAGCGCAGCCAGGTCGTAGCCGCCTTCCAGCGTGGACACCAGCCGGCCGTCGGCGTGTCGGCGGGCGAGGGCCACCAGCTGCTCGGTAATCCACACATAGTCGTCCTGGCCGAGCCGGATATCGGCCAGGGGATCGCTGCGGTGCGCGTCGAAGCCGGCCGACACCAGTATCAGCTGCGGCTTGAACGCGTTCAGCCGCGGCAGCAGCAGGTCGTTCCAGAGCTCGCGAAATTCGCGCGAGCCGTCGCCGGCCGACAGCGTGCCGTTGACGATGTTGCCGACACCTTGCTCGCTCTCGAAGCCGGTGCCCGGGTAAAGCGGCGACTGATGACTGGAAACGAACAGCACACGTTTGTCCGCTTCGAAAATGGCCTGAGTGCCGTTCCCGTGGTGCACGTCGAAATCGGCGATCGCGATACGTTTGAGGCCATACGCAGACATCGCGTGCGCGGCAGCGACAGCGACGCTGTTGAACAGGCAGAAGCCCATCGCCTGATCACGTGTGGCGTGGTGGCCGGGCGGTCGTACGGCGCAGAACGCCCGCTGCCCGTGATGCCCACGCATTACCGCGTCGACGGCAGCCACTACGGCGCCGGCCGCGCGCAGGGCAGCGTCGAGCGAGCCGGGTGACATCACCGTGTCTTCGTCGAGCCGGTGCGCGCCTTCCCGCGGCGCATTGGCGAAGATGCTATCCACGTACTCGGTGCTGTGCGCGCGCAGCAGCTGTTCGCGCGTGGCGAGAGGCGCCTCGATGCGGTCGAGCGCGGCGTAGCGGTCTATGTCTAGCGCGTGCAGCACCGCCGACAGTCGCGCCGGACGTTCCGCGTGACCGGCACCGGGATCGTGCAGCAGGCAGTCGGCGTGGGTGTAGAGCTGGAGCATGCGTAGCGCCCGGAGACGTAGTGGTCGGGTTAATTCGTGGCGGCGGGTTTGCGGCGGCGCTCATGCTGCCACAGCACCTCGCCGTGACCGCTGGCGCGCGCCAGCACGCGACACAATACAAACAACAGATCGGATAACCGGTTGAGATAGCGCGACGCCTGGGGGCGGACGTCTTCGACGTGCGACAGCGCCACCACATCGCGCTCGGCACGCCGGCATACGGTGCGCGCCAGGTGGCATGTCGCTGCCGCCATGCCGCCGCCGGGCAGGATGAAATCCTTCAGCGCGGGCAGGGGCTCGTTGAAACCGTCCAGGACCGCTTCCAGCCGGTCGATATCGGCATCGTCGATCATCGCCATGCCGGGTATGCACAGCTCGCCACCGAGGTCGAACAGCTCGTGCTGCACCTGGGTCAGCGTTTCGCGCACCGCGTCGTCGACGCCTTCGCAGGCCAGCACCATACCGATCGTGCTATTGAGCTCGTCGACCGTGCCATAGGCGGTGACGCGCAGCGAATCCTTCGGCACCCGCGAGCCGTCGCCCAGGCCGGTCGTGCCGTCGTCGCCCGTGCGGGTGTAGATCTTGGGAAGACGGTTGCCCACGTCAGTGCAGCTGCACGCCGCGCTGGCGCGTGCGCGACAGCTGGACAGCCAGCACGTGCATTACCGCACCCAGGCCGACCCACGCTGCGGTGGTTTCGAGGAAGGGCAGGTACCAGTCGCCGAGGTTTTCCAGCCAGCCGCTGAAGCTGCGTGCGGCCACGGGAACGCTGGCGCTGAGCCAGTAGAAGCTGCCGTTGGAAATCAGATAGCACACCGACACGCTAGCCAGCAGCGCCCCCGCGGCTATCCCCAGAGTGGCAACATTCAGGCCGCGTTGATTTTTCGCCAGCAGGCTGCCACCTAGCCACAGGCTAAAATACGACGGGATCAGGAACCAGTACGCCACCGACACGCAGTAGTGGCTCCAGAAATCCATGCCCTGATTCGTGATCACCGCATAGTCGACCAGCACCGCCTCGAGCATCAACAGCGGGAACGCCCAGCGCGCCGAGCCGCGTAGCCAGAAGCCGGCCAGGAAAAACACGCCCCACGACGCGTCCGGCAGTGCGTCAAAGTGATGCAGGAAAGAGTGATGAATGCGGGTAACCGCCATCACCAGGGCAAGGGCGAGCAAAATGCCCAGGCGTTGGGTCTGCGTCTTGGCCATGCGTTGCTCCGTGGCATCGTTTTATAGGGTCGAGTTAGGCCGATAGTCTAGCCCACCGGCCGCGATCCGGTCCGGTCGAACGGGTATCATCGGCGAATGAATGCCACCCAGTCTTCTTCTTGCAGCCGGAACAGCGTGCTGATCATCGGCTGCGGACTGGTCGGCGCCAGTCTGGCCATTGCGCTGGATGCGGCGGGCGTTGCCGCCACTCTGGTCGAGGCCGCGGCGCCGCGCATCGATGCGCAGCCCAGCTATGACGAGCGCAATCTCGCGCTGGCCCGCGCCACCGTCAACGGGCTCGACGCCATCGGCGTGTGGCCACCCGCCGCCGCGCGCGCCCCCCCCAA
>CAIKJM010000517.1 GCA_903827735.1 uncultured Rhodanobacter sp.
GTACATACCTTAACGGTAAGTACGTGAGTTTCAAAAATGGTCGCGGTTTCGACACGACGACGGGACTGTCGTTCGGGCCAGGCTCACCGCTGCCGGAGCGGGATTTCTCGGGAAACAAAATCGTGAATACGCCGGACTTCACTGCCAGCGTGCAGGCCAATCAGGCCATCAACTTCGGCGACAACACTGTGGAATTCGCGGTCGACGCAAACTTCAACTCGGGCTACTTCAACACGCCGCAGCAAGAGAAGCTCTACTCCACAAACTCCTACGTGCTCGTCAATTCCCACGTCAGCTATTTTTATACACCTTGGGGTATCGAGATGACGGGCTTCGTCAAGAACATCTTCGGCCAGGACTACCCGATCACCCAATACGCTTCTGACTTTGGTGTGCTGACCACGCTCAATGCACCCAGGACTTATGGCGCCCGCGTCAAGGTGACGTTCTAGTCACGGGACGGGAGTAGCAGTTAAACGACCAAGCAATTTCTTGCGCCACTCGTATCCAAGGCGATCGAGTGGTGCACAAGGGAAGAGAATCGACATGCAGACTCGTACTAAGCAGTTCATGAAATTGTCGTTGTTGATGTCAGCGGCGATCGGCGCAATGCCTCTGACAGCGTTGGCCGCTGGCGACCCGGATGCGGTGGACCCGCTCTACCGCGATGGCGGTTACGCGAGCGTTCTGGGCACTGGCACCGGCTTCTTCGGCAGCGGCAATCGTCCGACCGTGGGCGGGGGCGTCGATCTGATGGGCGGCTATCGCCGCGGGCCGGTCGCTTTCGAGGCTGGCCCAACATACACCTACGCCAAGCGCACCGAACTGGTCGGTGGTTATGTCAATGTGTTGATATTTCCTTTCGACAAGCTACCCGGCTTGTACGGGATAGGCGGCGCCGGCGTCCAAGATGCCCTCAAATACGCTAAAACCTCCACAACGTTTTTGATAACGACGGTACAGGTCGGCTCGGGATATCTGTTCCCGTTGGAGATCGCCGGCTATCGCATCGGTCTGCGCACCGAAGTGCTTTTCCGCTATGGTCACGAAAATGATGGCATCACTCAGCAGCGGCCCACGGACGATCCAAAAACGGAACCGAAGCCGGATGCGCCGCTGCGCTATTACGACGCGATCCTGCGCGTTGGTCTGCAGATTCCCCTACCGCTGACGGCGCCCACTCCACCGCCAGCTCCGTCAGCGGCCGAGGTTGTGCCCGTTGCTGTTGCTCCGCCTGCGGATAGTGACGGTGACGGCGTATCGGACAATATTGATCTGTGCCCGGGCACGCCGCCCAACACACCGGTGGACGCAAAGGGCTGCCCCTTGCCGCCGCCGTGCAAGACACCCGAGCCAGGTGACAAGGTGTCGCTATCAGGTTGTGCAACGGGTGACAGCATCGTGCTGCGCGGCGTGAACTTCCAGACCGATAAGGCGCGACTCACGCCGAACGCCAAGAGCATTCTCGACACGGTCGCCGACGAGCTGACGGCGCATCCGGACATTAAGGTCGAACTCAGCGGCCACACCGACTCCAGGGGCTCGGATTCACACAACCAGAAACTCTCGGATGCGCGTGCCAAGTCGGTGGTGGAGTATCTGGAATCCAAGAGCATTGACGCCTCGCGCATGACGGCAGTCGGCTACGGCGAATCAAAACCAATCGCTGACAACGACACCGATGCAGGGCGCGAACTCAATCGTCGCGTCGAGCTGAAGGTGACGTTCAGCTCGGTCACCGCAGCCCAACCGGCAAGTGAAGGCGCCGCCGCTACGGCACCAGCCGATGTCGCACCTGAACCGGCTGCAGTACCGGCGATCTCCAGCAACTAGCGGATCGGGCCGGTGCGGTGAACCTTCATCCCCGAATTTAATGCGGGAATGGATGCGCCGCACTGGCTAATGTTTGCGTCTAGTGCCGAGCTGGTTTCACTCGTTGCGCCTCGTTGCGCCATTTCGATACAGCTAAAAAATGTATTTGATCCAAGTCGTGACCCGCTTGGTCGCTCCTGCCACCTCTCCTTAACCCCTCCTTGATGCTAGCCTCTTTTATTCACGAGATAGATTCAAAGAGAGTGCTTGGAAGCCGGCTCCCAGCGCTCCTTGCAAATCCCGCGACAAGATCTAGCCGCTGAGTTTTCTGGCTTTCGCCACGGCCGACCGTGCAGTAGCGATCGCCAAAAGGCTTCACTGCAAGCCTGAAGTTATTCGTTCGGCCGGTACATCTTCTACGAAGCAGTCATGCCGCCTAAGGTCGACACGACTGTTCTTTGAAGTTCCACTTCACTGTGACATCGACGCGGATGTCCGAAGTGAGCGTGTCGCTTTAAAAATCAGACGACAATTTTGCAGCAGCCAGGCAAGCGCTACTCACCCGGTCTCGCAGCTTGGCCCGAATTGGGCAATGCTGCGAGACACGGATCAGCATTTAGTTCTTGAGCAGCTTGAGTTCCGTCTGGAGCTGGCGACTAAGCTGCCCGGCATATTGGGTCCCGCTGTGCCCAACGTCGACGCCGTTCTGTAGATCGTCGATATTGACGTTGCCGAGCAGAACAACGCGCGAACCCAAGAGCAGGCTCAAGCCCGGCAGTTTTCCCAGAACCGGCAGAGTGACTCCCTTAGACGACACAAAATTATCAAAGACCGGAACCTTGCTGGTGAATTTGACAACCGCGCTGTTGAGGTGGAGGCCGGAAGCTTCAGCGTTGGCCGAAGCTAAAACGGCAAACAGCAGTGCGGGGATGGCGATGCGATACATGTTGATTCCTCCTGAGTCGAAAGTGAAATGCCAACCGATGCAACCCTATAGTTCGAGCTATATTTTGTTACGCAATCTATCACACGTTAGTCGTGTTTTCAGACTTCTTTCATCACATGTTCATGCGTTGTACCCGTATCGAAAGATAGTGCCAAACTGACGCCGATCAGGATATGACGGATGACTCATTCGATATCTACGTACTAAATCGGCCAGGTGAATAAAATCGGCCGCGATACTGAATTGGATGCCCGTTAATCTGCCGCCTCCGATCCTGGCCGAGTCCGACAAATCTTTGAATCGCTCAACAGGTCAAGCAACTCAAGGCTGGGCATGAGGTGACGAGCGATCGTAGGCCCGCGCGAGCTCGAAATGCCCGGCTTCAGATAAGGTTCGGGAGAGGCGCTGTTGGGCTTCTAGATCATCGATCGCCATCGCCCGGGCGCGTCCCCCCTCTATTACGGATGCTGCTATGATTTCTGGCCGCATCACGGCAATCCGCGCACGCAGAGATGCGATTGTTTGGATCACGGCAGGATTGCCGTTTGAAATCGATACCAGCTTCGTTTCTGCAGCCTGCAGCATGTTCTCTAACAGCAGCAGATCGCGATAATTTTTCAGTGCCTGCTGGAAGCCATCACTCGCAATGACGTCGTCGAGGAACACGGCGAATCGAGGCGGCGGGAAATTACTCACAACGATCGGATCGCCAGGCTCATCGCTCGCCTTCTGCTGCAAAAGCTGGTCGATCCAGTGCGCATCGCTGCAATAGCTCTCGGTGGCCTGGAGTTCCGCTCGCGTGGCATCGAGCGCTATGACACCACGCTCGTAGTACTTGCCTGCATCGTCATGGGCACCGAGCCGATCCAGTGCAAAGCCAATCGCCAGCAGGCCTTCTTGCACAGCTGGATCGGTAGTGTCGCGCGACTTGAGTGCAGCCCAATCCGTCAGGGCCTGCTTGAGCCGGATACTCTCGTCGTCACTCACCCTGGCGCGCTCGAACGGCCGAAGTTCATAGCGCTGATACAAATTTCGATCATTTCCATTGGGCAGGTAATTCAACACTGCCTCCGGCGGTCGTCCGACCGTACGTTCGTCACCAATTGCGGATTTGTGCTGTTTGCTACCCGATGGCGCCAGCCACGCCCACCCCAGCCCCAGCAAGGCGCGATTGGCGTACGGACCCGAAGACGAGATTCGTTGGAGGATCGGGATCGCCGTCGCGCCTTGAAGCTGCTTCAGGAAATAGTACCCGAGCACTAAATTGGCGCGGTCTCGAAGGGTTCCCAGTAGGAGATTGTCGGTTGGGACTTTGCCGACGCGATCGAGCACGGTGACACCCTGATCGGAATGGTCGGTCTTTAGTAGCGCAACCCCAAGATTGAAATAGCGCACGTAGGAGGGATAGTTGGCTTTGTTCTCGGTGGTCAACAACAGCGACGTGGCGTCGGCATAGCGGCCCTGCGCAAGCAGGATGCGCGATTGCACGTCCTGCCATTCGATCAACTGATGATCGTCGATATGGGGGCGCAATTTAGCCAGCAGGTTCTCAGCTCGTGCCAATGCGCCTTGCTGGTAAAACGCTAAGGCGATGCGCAAGCGCAAAGCGAAAATGCGGGATCGCTGCTCACCTGCGGCGTGCGCGCCGAGCGCGGCGTTGGAGGCGGCCTGAAGCAGTCCGACATCGAGCAGAGAAGTAGCCAGTTCAAAATTGAAGTCGGGTGCGAGTAAATCGTTCGGGTGATCGATGCGGATGCGCATCAGTTTGGTCAGAGCACTGAAGCGCTCACCGATGCCAGCCAGATAATGGGCGCTGCGCACATTCGGATCGTCGGCGTCACCCAGCAAATAGGTCCCCTTCGGTGCGCCACCAATGAAACTCTGCAGCGCGCTGACGCTTGTTGTGCGCGTGTTTGACGCAGGCAATCCCCGCAGGACTTGCAGGCGCAGAGCGGGCGCCGAAAATAGCGGCTTCTGATATACCGAAAGCGCGATTGCTGTGGTTTGTGATTCGGTTTCGAATGTCTTGTCATCAGCTAGTGAGGTTGCAGCGGTACTCGAGGCGGCATCGGCCTCACGAAGCTTCACCTCGATATGCAGCTGATGCGGACCTATCGACGGCGGGATGCAGAGCAATTGATAGAGACTATCGTGAGCCAGACTCTTGGCTTCGGTCGGTCCAAAACTCTTGATCTGTCCGGGCTCGTCGTCGACTTTCACGCTGACTTCGGCTAGGGAGAAGGTGTCGAGATCGGTGCCGATGTAGATCGGCAGCCAATTCTCAGCAGGGCAAGCGCCATGGTCGGTTAGGCGGTTGATCTCGACATACAGATTTAAGCCCGACTGTTCGAGCCGCTCGACGACAGCGCCGCGATCCTCGATCGGATCGTCGGCAAAGACTGATGCCTGCGCAATGAGACAGGAAAGAAAGATGAGAACCCTGGGTCGCAGTACTGCTGACACGGCTACTCCTTGAATCCAAACGTACCGCCAGATTTTCATATGTCGTCGACCGTAAGAAACCGCTTCGGATATTTTCCTGACTGGCAATCTAAGCAAGAATCAATAATGACGAACCGGGTTCGCGTGTGGAAAAGTGACCCTGGCTTAGAGTGAATCCCTGAGGCCGGACCGGCGCGGGTCAAAGATTCTAGTGGCGAGCCGGGCGCGGGATTGTTCGAACTGATTCGGCGAGACGTAGCGGAGCGACGAGTGTAATCGCTTTGCGTTGTAGACCTCGTAAATGAGGATCGGCAGGCGGGTGGTGGTGGCGTCGTTGAAGGACTCGTATCCGCCGAGGTAAACCTCTTCGATGTTGCTGCCGGTTGAATATTCACCGCTCGAGGGTGCGGCAGAAAACTTGAACTGGTTAAGCAGCGATCGCTAGGTTCCTGCGGTGTTGCATGGAACTGCGGTAGCCCAGCGAGATCTTGATCCTTGCCTCGTTGTACCAGCGGATATAAGCGTCCAAGGCTGCGACGAGTTCCTCGATGGTGGTGGGCAGCCAGTCGCGAGAGTAAAACAGCTCTTTCTTCAGGCAACCGAAGAAGCCTTCGCGGGCTGAGTTGTCCGGCGAGCACGCATGTTCTGGGTTACTTCGAAGTGCACGCTTTCAGCCAATTGCTTTGCGATTTGTTTCGGTCACTGTTTATCACAATTTATTTCGTTGATACTTCGCTGATCATTCGCTGTTCGGGTGCCTAGGGAATTCACCCGCAAGTGCACATATTGTCGAGAGTATTTCGGGGTTGAGAGGGCAGAGGATGCAAACGTGCACTTCGGAATGACCCAGAATGTGCTTACTCTGCGGACCCGAGGAAACATCGCTGGGACTCACATCGGGCCTGCGTCTTTCTTGTCGATCGCCTGGATCAGTATTTTGTACAAATGTGGTCTCAGCTTGCATGCACGGGCGCAAGATATGGCGCTAATGATCGGAACCCTCTGGCTCCATATATTGCCGGTATAAATTTTACAAAGAGAATTGGCCTATGGCGAAATTTGCTTTGTTGCTCGCCCTATTTGGCGCAGTGGAAATGTTCCAAGTCCACAC
>CAIKJM010000518.1 GCA_903827735.1 uncultured Rhodanobacter sp.
CGGCTTCGATCTCGGCCTTCAGCTTCAAAAAGTCTGCAGGGAGAATCCCAAGGCGAAGGGCGTCATCATGGGCCAGCACGGCCTGATCAACTGGGCCGACGACGACAAGGAATGCTACGACCTCACGCTGACCCTCATCGAAAAAGCGGCGCGCTATCTCGCCGATGGCAGCTGCCCGATCGGCGAGCACACGTGGCTCTCGTCCTACTGGTCAGCGCAATGCGCGGCATCGGGCGCCACAGAACTGCTCAATGGGCAATCGAAGGCCTATGCGCTGTGCCGCCCGCCCGGACACCACACGCGCCGTGATGCCGCAGGCGGTTTTTGCTATATCAACAACGCTGCCGTCGCGGCACAAATCCTGCGCGGCCGTTTCGGCAGGGTGGCGATCCTTGATACGGACATGCACCACGGACAGGGCGTGCAGGAAATTTTCTACGACCGAGACGACGTGCTTTACCTGTCGGTGCATGGCGACCCCACCAATTTTTACCCGGCGGTCGCCGGCTTCGAAGAGGAACGCGGATCCGGGAAGGGAGAAGGCTACAACCTCAACCTGCCGATGCCGCACGGCTCGCCCGAGCATGTTTTTTTCGACAACCTCGACATCGCGCTAGAGGCGCTCAGGGCATTTCAGCCCGATGCACTGGTACTCGCGCTCGGCTTCGACATCTACAAGGATGATCCGCAGTCGCTTGTCGCGGTCACGACGCAGGGCTTTGGCCGCCTCGGCGCTCTCGTCCACGCGCTTGGGCTGCCCACCCTGGTCGTGCAGGAAGGCGGCTACCACCTGGAAAGCCTGACCGACAACACGGTCGCCTTCTTCAACGGATTCCTCGGCAAGGGCTGAAGGGGGCGACCCTGCTCCATGGCAGGGCGTGCGCACCATCTGCGTGCATCGCGTGCGGCTATTGGCGCATTTTTGCGCAATTTTCCAGGCAACGTGACCATCCCGTCGTCGATCCTGGGCGCATGCGCGCTCGTGAAGCCACACAAGCCATGCTTAGGGAAACTGGACGCGCACACTGCCGCATGGCATGAACCTTGCTTGCGAACAAGCTGATATCTCAGCCTGTATCCCAACGCCGCACGCTCTGCGTGCCCAGGAGTCTGCCATGCCACAGAAAGTCAATGCCCGTCGTCGTCAACTGCTGACCGCCACGGCGATGTGCTCAATCGGGTCACTTCTGCCGCTGTCCGCGCGTGCCGCAGACGACAAGATCCTGATCGGCTATTGGCCCATCGCGGCAGGCCTTCCCTTTTACCTGGCTCTGGAGAACGGGTTCTTCAAGGAAGCCGGTCTGAACGTCGAGGCCGTGCGATTCGCCAGCGCATCGCAGATTGCCGAAGCGATGGTCGCAGGACGCATTCACGGATCGGCCAACGGGACAGCCTCTGCCGCGCTCGGCCTGGCCGAGATCGTCTCGCCGGGATTGCTCAAGATCGTCTGCTCCAACCCCTCGAACTACAAACACGTGCTCGACGAATTCCTGGTGCCCATCGACAGCACCGTGAAGTCGCTCAAAGACCTGAAGGGCAAAAAAATTGCCTGCGGCCCCGGCATCCAGAACGTC
>CAIKJM010000519.1 GCA_903827735.1 uncultured Rhodanobacter sp.
ACGATGGGAACGATTGCAGTGGAAGAGGACACCAACGAATCCTGGTACCTCATTCTTACCAGTCAATATCATCTGCCGGCAACGACGCCCCTGATTCGCCTGATGATCCAGCAGAGCAACTGCTTTGTGGTCGTTGATCGCGGTCGCGCGATGAACAACATGATGCAGGAGCGCAGTCTGGGAGCCAGCGGTGAGCTGCGCAATCAGAGCAATATGGGTAAGGGACAGATGGTTGCTGCAGACTATGTAGTGACGCCGACCATTCAGTTTTCGCAGGATACCGGCGGCGCCCGCGCTGCCGCAGGATTTGTTCCCGGTGGTTTCGGTGCCGTCCTGGGTGCGGTAGCCGGTTCCATGAAAACGAGCGAAGCATCGACAACTCTGACGCTGACAGACACGCGCTCCAGCGTGCAAGTTGCCGCGGCCGAGGGTAGCGCAAAAAACACCGATTTCGGCCTTGGCGCTTTGGGTATCGGCGCGGGTGGAGGTGCAGCTGCCAGCGCGTATAGCAAAACGCCGGAAGGCAAAGTCATCGCTGCCGCCTTCCTCGATTCCTACAACCAGCTGGTAAAGGCCGTTCGTGCCTACGCACCACAAAAGGTGGATGGAGGCCTTGGTACGGGCGGAAAGCTTGCCGTCGACGGCGCAACGACGGCAGCCGCGAGCTTTACTCTAGCGGACGCTCAACAAAAGCTGGCTGATCTTGGGCTGTACAAAAGCAAGGTCGATGGACGTCCGGGACCGGGAACGACCGCGGCCATCAGCAAGTTCCAGAAAATTCGCGGTCTGCCGGTGACCGGTCAGCTGGATGACGCGACGATCGGCGCATTGAAGCAGTAACGCCGGATCAGATTTCTAGATAGAAAGAAGCCGCCATCAGGCGGCTTCTTTTTGCGTATTAGCGCGGATGAAATCAACGATTACCGCCACGATTGCCGCCGCGACCGGGTGGGCGTGCGCCGCCTGGACCACCTTGACCCTGCGGCCGGCCGGCGCCTTGTGGGCGATTGCCGCCTTGACCTGGTGGTCGTCCAGCGCCATGTGGACGGTTGCCGCCCTGACCTTGTGGACGGCCCGATCCCTGCGGACGTGCAGCGCCGCCCTGGCCGTTTGGACGTCCATATGCCTGATTGCCGTTGGCCTGGTTACCATTGCCCTGGCCCTGCGGTCGAGCGCCTTGGGCCGGCCGGCCGGCGAAACTGCGGTTGCCGCTGTTGCCCCGCGGCTCGCCGCCGAATCCACTGTAAGGGCTGCTGCTGTTGCCGCGACTGTCGCCACCGCCGCCTGAGCGTGCACCGAAAGGCTTGCTGCCGGCAGGACGACGATTTCCCGCCGCGGCACCGCCGGGGCCATTGCCACGCGGACCCTGACCGCCGGGCCGACCACCGGCACCATCACGGCTCTCGCCGGCAAACCAGGTACGCACCGAAGGCAGCTCCTGGCCTGGCGCCACGCGCCGGCTCTTGCCGCCGCGTGCGCCGCCGGCGCCACGCTCCGGACGGACGACGTTGCCGTTGACTTCCTTACCGCTGCGATTGGGCGGCTTACGCCCGCGCGTAGGCTCATCGCGGATGCGATCGTAGGCGCGCAGCTCGCGACCCTCGTCCTGGCTGGCGGTCCATGCGCTGCTGCTGCCGCGCTCGGGGCGATATTCGGTCACGCTGCGGTTGGCGCGGCGCTGGTGCAGCACGGGGCTGAGCGTCAGCACCGGCTGCGGCATGCTGGTGCCGGTGGTTTGGCGCAGCTGCTTGACTGCCGCCTCGTCCAGATTTTCGCAGTCGCCCCGGCGCAGGCCGCGCGGCAGTTCGATGCTGCCATAGCGGATGCGCTTGAGGCGGCTGACCAGGAAACCCTGCGAATCCCACAACCGCCGCACTTCGCGATTGCGGCCCTCTCGGATGACCACGCGGAACCAGCTGTGGCTGCCGCCGCGGCTGATCACGGCGATATCGTCGAAACGCGCGGGGCCGTCGTCCAGTTCCACGCCGGCTTTGAGCTTTTCGATAATTTCATCCGGCACTTCGCCGTGGACGCGGCACAGGTACTCGCGCTCCAGCCCACTTTTCGGATGCATCAGCGCATTGGCCAATTCGCCGTCAGTGGTGAGCAACAGCAGGCCGGTGGTATTGATGTCGAGGCGACCGACGGCAACCCAGCGCGCGCCTTTCAGGCGTGGCAGCTGCTCGAATACCGTCGGACGACCATCGGGATCGTCACGGGTGGTGAGTACGCCTTCAGGCTTGTGATAGACCAGCACTTCGGTGTCGTCGCGGTTGTCGGTGGCGACGACGAACTGCTTGCCGTCAATGACGACGCGGTCACCGGCATGCACGCTGGTGCCAATTTCGGCCGGCTTGCCGTTCAACTCGACTTCACCGGACTGGATGCGTAATTCGAGCATGCGACGCGAGCCGAGGCCGGCGTTGGCCAATACCTTGTGCAGGCGCTCTTCTAGAGCGGCTTCAGCTTCGTTGCGCGGTTCGCGCTTAAGGGATAAAACGGTTTTATGCGGCGCAGTCATGCGCGGTACTCCTCGGTATCTTGGTCGGCGTCGTCGGATTCGACGTCCGCAGGGGTCGCTGCCTCATCGGCAGTGGAAGGGTTGCTCTCATCGAGCGCGCTCGTTTCGGAGCGGTGTTCGTTTGATTCGGTGGAAGCATTCGACGGATCGGCGTCGCCGTCAGGTGGATTCGTTTCGTGGTGATCGGCGGAATCGGCGGCCGGCTCGGCGATCTCGTTGCTTTCCAAATTGTGGGCTTCTGCTTGGTCATCGCCATCGCCATCGCCGTCGCCGTCGCCATCAGGATCGATCGGCAGATCGCGCGCAATGCGCACGGGCAGCGGCTCCTGTTCAAAGCGCAGCTGCGGATCTTCCATGTCACGTATTTCCGACAGCGGCGGCAGCTGGTCCAGCGATTTCAGATTGAAGTAGTCGAGAAAGGCGCGGGTGGTGCCAAACAGCGCCGGCTTGCCGGGGACGTCGCGGTAACCGACGACGCGGATCCACTCGCGCTCTTCCATCGTCTTGATGATGTTGGACGATACCACCACCCCACGGATCTGCTCGATTTCAGGACGCGTGATCGGCTGGCGATAGGCAATTAGAGCCAGCGTTTCCAGCAGGGCGCGCGAGTAGCGGCTGGGCTTTTCGGTCCACATCCGTGAGATCCAGGCGTGCACATCCTGCCGCACCTGATAGCGAAAGCCGGACGCCACTTCCTTCAGCTCGACGCCGCGGCCTTCGCAGTCAACGGCCAGCGCTTCGAGCGCACGGGCAATGAGTTCGGGGCTGACCTCGTCGGCTTCGTTGAAAAGGTCACCGAGCTGATGAACGGTCATCGGCTGGCTTGAGGCCAGCAGGGCGGCCTCGATAATGGGTTTGAGTTGCTCGATCTGCATGTGCCTTAGGTCGGATGCCGATTCAATGGTTGTTGCATGGTCAATTACCGTGTCGGTTGGATCATGGATAGTCGTAGTTGGGCGGTCGGGAACGAGCTAGTTGGAGCCCGATTCGAAAACCGACGGTTCGACCGAGGCCGAATCCCGTCGCGCATCGTCGTCGGTATCCGCTGATGCATTTTCTTCGGAATGACTCGCTTTCGCCTTGACGTAGATCGGCTCGAGCGGCTGTTCCTGCACGATGTCGACCAGCAGCTCCTTGGCCAGTTCCAGCATGGCCAGGAAGGTCACCACGATGCCGAGTCGACCCTCGCTGATATCGAACAGGCTCTCGAATCGATGAAAGCTGCCGTCATCCAGCCGGCTCAACAACTCGCCCATGCGTTGCCGTACGCTGAGGGCTTCCCGCTTGATTGCGTGATGGCCGAACAGCTCAGCACGGTGCATCACGTCTTTCAGTGCCAGCAGCAGCTCGGTCAATTCGAGCGGCGGCGGCAGCTTGATCACGTTGCGCTCGCCAACCTCGGCATGCGCCACCGAGGTGTCGCGTTCCAGCCGGGGCAGGTCTTCGATATCCTCTGCCGCCCGCTTGAAGCGCTCATATTCCTGCAGACGGCGAACCAGCTCCGCCCGTGGGTCCAGCTCCAGCCCTTCCTCGGCGGGCGGCCTTGGCAAGAGCAGTCGCGATTTGATTTCCGCCAGGATCGCGGCCATCAGCAAATATTCGGCCGCCAGCTCCAGCCGCATCACATCGCGCATCAGGTCGATATAAGCCATGTATTGCCGGGTGATCTCGGCGACCGGAATATCGAGAATATCCAGATTCTGGCGGCGTATCAGATAAAGCAGCAGATCGAGTGGTCCTTCGAAAGCCTCGAGAATCACTTCCAGAGCATCTGGCGGAATGTACAGATCTTGCGGCATCTGCAGCATCGGCTGGCCGCGAACGATGGCCAGCGGCATCTCCTGCTGCTGCGGTATCGACGCAAACGCGTCCGTGGGTCCGGCTACCGGGCTCTGGGGCTCGACTTGCTCAGTGGTCATCAATACATGTCATTGGGCCGCCTACAGCGGCTGGCAGTACATTCATCAGGTCGGAATCATTCCGGGATGGCTAAAAATCCGGGGAAGTATCCGTGCTCGATACGAGACGATAGAGGTGCGTCCCCGATTGCAGTGTTTCAAAAAAAGCAGTCAACCACTTACGCGTTACGCGTCATCGTCACGACAGGCAAGATGAATACACGCAATCGTGATTCGGTCAGGCGGGCCGTGGGCGATCGTTGTGCGCCAGATCCGGGCGTAAGCCGCAGCAGGCGCGCGAGCGAGGGTGGCAACATCGACACCGCAGGCCGTTCAATCGATCGATTCAAGAGCATCGGCGGTTGCCATCGGTCATCAGCTGTTGCCGGGCCGTGTCGTCATGGAACCACGCGCAAGACGAAGAGTAGCCGCTGCCCCATGACAAGTCCAGCAAAGCATGGAAGAGGTTCAGCGTGATCGATGGCAAAAGACAGCAGAGAGAAGCCGCGGGGATTCTTTGGCGCCAGCTGCCCGTTCATCGCTAGCCGTCGAATGGGCCGGATGTGACCTAAAGCGTCTGATCGCATAGTCAGCCAAGAAAGCTTGCGCATTTGTGCCGCGGGCGAGCCGGGAAAGTTGCGCAGGACCGCCCAGCGATGCGTCCACAGCATGATGGCGTATCCGTATCCCCTGAATCTGGACAGCGGGTTTTCGGGGTCTGAATACGTGTTTTTAACGACTGGCACGCCGATTGCATTACGTTGGGCGACCAGCGCAAACGAGCAACCTCAACGGCGATGGTCTGGGGCAGCGTTCACCCCGGCGACGGCAACGGATGCAAAAATTGGGAGCCCACTGTGCTGTGAATCAGTGCCGGCTTCTCTTAGGAAGCAAGCGTTTAGCGTACGGCAGAGTGAGGCATACGCGAGTGCAAAAAGGACGGTAAACGATGACGATCGATGGAAAAGACGGAAAACAGCAGGAGCAGCTGCGGCCTGCGCGTATGCAAATCGAAACCACGGTGCTGATGAGCCGCCACGATGAGTCGCATCCGACAGAACTGGTGGATATTTCTGCAACGGGTGCCTTACTGCGGCGCCCCCTCGGCTGGGTTGGAGAGCTCGGGCAGAGCTGGGTGCTCGACATGATTTTCGGCCACAACCTGCACATTCACCTCGAAGCGTCAGTCGCGCGCATCTCCGATCACCATATTGGCTTTTCCTACAGTCATATTCCCGAAGACAAGCAGGTGCCGCTGTGGAATCTGCTCGGTGGCTACGCCGATATTCTTGAATACTGGAAGGACAGCTAAAAAACGCCCTGCTTGGACCGCAGAGCGTTTTTCATCTTCGGCCGATAAATTCAGGCCGCAGTCTTTTTCTCGTCGCGCAGTTCGCGACGAAGAATCTTGCCGACGTTGCTTTTTGGCAGTTCGTCGCGAAACTCGATCTGCTTTGGACGCTTGTAGCCGGTGAGGTTTTCGCGACAGAACTCCCTCAGCGCCTCAATCGTGAGATTCGGATCCTTGCGAACCACGAAAAGCTTCACGACTTCACCGGAGTGTTCGTCCGGCACGCCGACCGCGGCCACTTCGGCAACGCCGGGATTCTGCATGACCGTGTCTTCGATCTCGTTCGGATAGACGTTGAAGCCGGATACCAGGATCATGTCCTTCTTGCGGTCCACGATATAGACCAGGCCTTTTTCATCAATGCGACCCAGGTCACCCGTGCGCAGCCAGCCGTCGCTGCTGAGGACCTTGCTGGTCTCGCCGGGATTCTGCCAGTAGCCCTTCATCACCTGCGGCCCGCGGATGCAGATTTCGCCGACCTCGCCCATGGCCAGCGGTTTGCCGTCATCGTCTTGTATGCCGATTTCGGTCGAGGGAATCGGCAGGCCGATCGATCCGCTGAAACGTGCGCCGTCGACCAGCGGGTTAATGGTGGCGACCGGCGCGCTCTCGGTCATGCCGTAACCTTCAATCAGGGCGCAGCCGGTGGTTTTTTCCCACTTCTCGGCCACCGTTCGCTGCACGGCCATGCCGCCGCCGAAGCTCATGCGCAGGTGTGAAAAATCGATCTGATCAAAGCCGGGCGTGTTGAGCAGGCCGTTGAACAGCGTGTTCACGCCGGTGATCGAGGTGAACTTCACGGCGGCAAGTTCCTTGACGAAGGCCGGCATGTCGCGAGGATTGGTGATCAGAATGCTCTGGCCGCCGAAGCGTAGAAAGATGAAGCAATTACAGGTCAGCGCAAAGATGTGATACAGCGGCAGAGCCGTAATGATGATCTCTTCGCCCGGCTTAATTTTGGCTGCAAACCATGCACCCGCCTGCAGCATATTCGCCACCATGTTGCCGTGAGTCAGCATGGCGCCCTTGGCGACGCCTGTGGTGCCTCCGGTGTACTGAAGAAACGCAATGTCGTCATGGTTCAACTGCACCGGCTGCAGCGGATACGCTTTGCCTTTCGCCAGCGCATCGTGAAACCGCACGGCATTGGGGATATCGAACGCAGGCACCATTTTCTTGATGTGCTTGAGCGCGAAGTTGATCACTATGCCCTTGGCGCCGAGCAAATCGCCTAGCCCGGTGGTGACGACGTGCTGCACGTGCGTCTGCGCGACCACTTCCTGCAGCGTCGCGGCAAAGTTGTCCAGCACCACAATCGCCTTGGCGCCGGAGTCTTCCAGCTGGTGCTTCAGCTCGCGCGCGGTGTACATCGGATTGGTGTTCACCACCACGAGCCCGGCGCGCAGCGCGCCGAAAAGCGCGATCGGGTACTGCAATACGTTCGGCAGCATAATGGCGATGCGATCGCCTTTGCCCAACTTGAGCACGCCGGTCAAATAACCGGCAAACTGCCGACTTGCTTCGTCGATCTCGCGGTAGCTCAGCGTCTTGCCGAAATTGGTGAAGGCAGGGCGATCAGCGAAGTTGGTCAACGCCTGGTCGATCACCGCCGCGACGGACGCGTATTCGTCGATATTGATCTGCTCTGGCACGCCGGCCGGGTAGTGATCCAGCCATGGACGTTCATTGCTCATGCGTAGACTCTCAGTTCTTGGTCGGTGACAACTGGATCGATGACGTTCGGCATGGATGGCTAAGCTAGTACTGCCGATGGATCGACGACGATGGTTTGCGGTACTCCATACGCTGGCGCATTGGAGCATAGCCCCCGCAGAGCGGCAAGCCGCGCTGCAGCGAGATTTTCATATGATGCGATGGTCTCAAACGTATGCTTGTGCCCTGTGTTTCGTCTTATCCATGCTTGCGCTCGCAGGCTGTCGACACCCGCCGGACGAGGAGCAGGTTCGTCAAGCCATTGCTTCGGTAGCGCACGCGGCCGAAGCCGGCGATGTGAGCGGCGTGGTCAAGCCGCTCACGGACGACTTCGACGGTAATGCCGGCGATTTGGACAAGCGTACGCTGGCCAACATGATGCGGTTGGTCGGACTGCGCGGCGACCATATCGGCGTGACCACCGGGCCGATCAGCATCGAGCATCGCGGCGACAGGATGGTGGCGAACCTCACCGTCACCGTGACCAGCGGTGGCCACGCGCTTCCCGATCAGCTGGGCGTCTATCAAATCGAGTCCGCATGGCGCAAGGACGACGGCCAGTGGCATTGTTACTCGGCGAATTGGAAGCAGCCAATGCAGTAGCTCGACTTGAGTATCGCTATGACCCGGGCGAAGAAACAGCCCCAGCATATCGGGGCTGTTTCCATGGCTTGTGGCCAGTCGGACCACGGCTAGCTCAGGCAGCTTTCTTGTTCGCCAGTTGGCGCAACACGTACTGCAGAATGCCGCCGTGACGGAAGAACTCGCGCTCCTTCGGCGTCAGCAGCATCACCTGCACGGTGAACTCCTTCTTGCTGCCGTCCTCGCGCGTCGCCACCACCTTGGCTTCCTTCGACTTGCCGTCGTCCAAGCCAGTGATGTCGAACGTCTCTTTGCCGGTAAGGCCGAGCGACTGCGCGTTCTCGCCGTTCTTGAAGGTGCAGGGCAGTACGCCCATGCCGACCAAGTTCGAGCGGTGGATGCGCTCGAAACTTTCGGTGATGACGGCCTTGACGCCGAGCAGCAGCGTGCCCTTGGCGGCCCAGTCGCGCGAGGAGCCCGTGCCGTATTCCTTGCCGGCCAGCACGATCAGCGGAGTCTTGTCGGCCTTGTACTTCATCGCTGCATCGTAGATCGCCAGCTGTTCGCCGCTGGGCACGTGCTGGGTGTAGCCGCCTTCGACGCCATCGAGCATTAGGTTCTTGATGCGGATGTTGGCAAAGGTGCCGCGCACCATCACATCATCGTTGCCGCGACGCGAACCGTAGGAGTTGAAATCATGCGGCTCGACGCCTTTCTCGATCAGGAAACGACCCGCCGGGCTGTCCTTCTTGATCGAACCGGCCGGCGAAATATGGTCGGTGGTAATCGAGTCGCCGAACAGGCCGAGCACGCGCGCGCCGTGGATGTCATCAATGGTGCCCACTTCCATCTTCATGCCGTCGAAGTAGGGCGGGTTCTTGATATAGGTGGAATCGTCCCAGGCGTAATTGGCGCCATCGGGCGATTCGATCTGGTTCCAGCGGCTGTCGCCCTTGAACACGTCGGCGTAGTTTTTCTCGAACATGGCCGGGTTGATCGAGCTGGCGATGGCGTCGGAAATTTCCTGATTGGACGGCCAGATATCCTTCAAATAGACCGGCTTGCCGTCGCTGCCTTCGCCGATCGGATCCTTAGTCAGATCCACATGCAGCGAGCCGGCCAGCGCGTACGCCACCACCAGCGGCGGCGAGGCCAGGTAGTTCATCTTTACTTCCGGATGCACGCGGCCTTCGAAGTTGCGGTTACCCGACAGCACGGACGCCACGGCTAGGTCGCCCTTGCTGATGCCCTTGCTGACTTCTTCCGGCAGCGGACCGGAGTTGCCGATGCAGGTGGTGCAGCCGTAGCCGACGATGTAGAAACCGATCTTTTCCAGCTCCTCAAGCAGGCCGGTCTTCTTCAGGTAATCGGTGACGACCAGCGAACCCGGCCCGATCGAGGTCTTCACCCACGGCTTCGCCTTGAGGCCGCGCGCGGCGGCCTTCTTGGCCAGCAGGCCGGCGCCCAGCATCACCGCCGGGTTGGAGGTGTTGGTGCAGGAGGTGATTGCGGCGATCACCACCGAACCGTCGTACAGGCTGAACGACTCGCCGTCTTTTTCCACACGCACGCCGCTCTGGCTGACGGTGTTGGCGATGTTGCCAACGGCCGTCGCGCCGCCTTCATTGGCGAAATCGGCGGTTTCTTCGGTGGCCTGCTTGCGGTTGGCGGTCAGGCCGCCGACGGCGTCGAGATAGCTCTGCTTGACGTCTTCCAGCAGCACGCGGTCCTGCGGGCGCTTCGGACCGGCCAGCGAGGGGCGCACGTCGGCGAGGTTGAGCTCCATCGTGGTGGTGAACTCGGCGTGCGGGGTGTTCTCGTCGTGCCACAGGCCCTGTGCCTTGGCATATGCCTCGACCAGCTTGATCTGCGCGTCGCCGCGGCCGGAGAGGTGCAGGTAGTTCAGCGCCTCCTGATCGATCGGGAAGATGCCGCAGGTCGCGCCGTATTCCGGCGCCATGTTGGCGATGGTGGCGCGGTCAGCCAGCGGCAGGTTCTTGAGGCCGTCGCCGAAGAACTCGACGAACTTGCCCACCACGCCGAGCTTGCGCAGCATCTGTGTCACGGTCAGCACCAGATCGGTAGCCGTCACGCCCTCGTTCAGCTTTCCGGTCAGCTTGAAACCGACGACCTGCGGAATCAGCATCGACGATGGCTGGCCCAGCATGGCGGCTTCCGCCTCGATGCCGCCCACGCCCCAACCCAGCACGCCGATGCCGTTGATCATCGTGGTGTGCGAGTCGGTGCCGAACACGGTATCCGGATAGGCCCAGCTCTCGCCGTCCTTGTCCGCTGTGAACACCACGCGGGCGAGGTGCTCCAGGTTCACCTGATGCACGATGCCGGTGCGCGGCGGCACGACCTTGAAGTTGTTGAACGCCTTCTGGCCCCAGCGCAGGAACGAGTAACGCTCCTGGTTGCGCTCGAACTCGATTTCGACGTTCTTCTCGAGCGCGGACGACGAACCATAGGCATCGACTTGCACGGAGTGATCGATCACCAGCTCGGCCGGCGCCAGCGGGTTGATCTGGTTGGCGTCGCCGCCCAGCTTGACCACCGCATCGCGCATGGCGGCCAGGTCGACCACGCACGGCACGCCGGTAAAATCCTGCAACACGACACGTGCCGGCATGAAGGCGATTTCGATATCGGGCTCGGCCTTGGCGTCCCACTTGGCGATCGCCTCGATCTCTTTGGAGGTGACGTTGAGGCCATCCTCATGACGCAGCAGATTCTCCAGCAGGATCTTCATCGAGTACGGCAGTCGCTTCAGGTCTAAACGCTCTCCCAGCTTGGTCAAGCTGGCGAAGACATGCTTCTGGCCATTGACGTCGAGAGTGTCGCGTACGGAAAAGGTATCTTTCATGGGTATGTTCCTGGCTGATCCTGCGGCTGGGATGACTTCAAGCGTGGCGAAGCGCGCTCGCCGGCTCGGTAAAAACGCAATTATCGCGCAAACGACGGATCGTCGCGAACGTATTCGCCGCTTCAACCCGCCTGGCAAGCCAAAGAACCGGTGCGACGAGTAGACTTTGCCAACGCTTGTGGATGAACTTCACCGCCCAGCATGAACTCCACGATGACCGCGTACAAACGCCTTTGATGACATGCAGCGTTCGATGATTTCGATGACTCTCTCGGCCGTGTCGCTGCGTGACCTTGCGCTCGTCAAGGCCGTGCACCAACACGGCAGCTTCAACAGCGCGGCGCGGGCCATGCACATCAGCCCGTCGGGGCTGTCGCATCAGGTGCAGAAGGTGGAACAGGCGCTCGGGGCGCCGCTGTTCGAGCGCGGCGGTCGACGCATCGTGCCGACGGCGGGCGGCCAACAGCTGCTACTGCAGATCGACGCCGTACTGGCCGCGGCCGAGCATCTGCAGCAGGTCGCGCGGGCCGGTGCGGTATCCTTCGGCGGCGAACTCCGGCTCGGCCTGCCGGCGTCGCTTGGCCCGTACCTTTTGCCGCATCTGATTGAACCGTTTCCGCAGCATTTTCCGGGCGCACGCTTGGGTATTTCCGAGGGCAAGCCGCGTGGTCTGCTGCGTCGCTTGCTTGAGGGCGAGCTCGACGCGGTGCTGGCACCACCCGGGCCGCCGGTCAGCGGCATCGCCACGCGGCCGCTGTTTTTCGAACCGTGGGAGCTCATGCTGCGCGCGGATCACCGCTTGGCAAACAAGCGCAGCCTGTCGCTCGACCAGCTCGATCCGGCCGAAGCCACGCTGATGGCCGAAGGGCACGCCGATGGTTTAAGCGGCAACGGCATCGGCCACGAACCCGCCCAGCGCGGCCACGTGCAGGACGTCAGCCTGGAAAGCCTTGCCGCATTGGTGAGCCTGCGCGGTGGCTATGCGCTGGTTCCTGCGCTTGCGCATGAGCGCCTCGCGTCGATGCCGAATATCGTGCTGGCCAAACTCACCGGCGAAGCGTCGGGTCGCGACATTGCGCTGCACTGGCGCGAGGCGTCCCCGTGGCACGCCGATCTGCAGGCCTTCGCCGATCTGTTGCGCCAATTGGCCCGCAAACGACCGGGTTTGCGGATTGCTCCTGAGAAATCCCGCTTGGACAAACGCTGATCCCAAGGTCGGGCAGGTCACGAAAAATAAAGCTCTGTCGAAGCGGCTTTATCGCTCTTCATGATGTGGCGCCGCCCACCGGATGTCCCGGTATCGAATTTTTTGTCTTAATTACTATCGTCCGCGTATAAGCCCAGTGCTGACCCGCCGTCAGGCTTGGCTTAGAGCACGAGCCTCGATACTCGTGCCCGAGATTGGCGAATACCGGGTTCTGCTGTCAGCTATCGCCTGAGGTAATTGGCAAAATAACGATGGCACGCAAGCCATGCGGTTGGCGATTCTCCAGTGTGAGCTCGCCCCCGTGGTTTCGGGTAATTGAGCGGGCCGAAGGCAGTCCCAGACCAAAGCCGCCGGTTGCGCGGTTGCGCGAGGCCTCGATGCGAAAAAAAGGCAGGAAAAGCTTGGGTATGAGACTGGGAGGAACGCCTGGGCCATCATCATCGATGACGATGGTGACTTGGCGATCTTGTGCACTGAGCGCAATCCGTGCTCTTCTGCCGTACTTCACTGCATTGTCGACAAGGTTGGTCAGTACACGCTTGAGCGCCAGCGGGCGGCCTAGATAAACCAGCGGCATCAGATCGGCGGATTCAACCGAGTGGCCCATGTCTCGGAAATCGTCCACGACGGTATGGATCAGCTCGGCAAGCTCGAAACGGGTCATCGGCTCTTGCTGACCATCCAGTCGAAAAAACGCCAAACTGGCTTCGACCATGGCCTGCATTTCGTCGACGTCGCGAAACAGTTTTCGCTGTTGCTCGCTATCTTCGATGAATTCGCCGCGCAAGCGCATCCGTGTGAGCGGCGCGCGCAGATCGTGCGAGATTGCCGTGAGCATTTCCGTGCGGCTGTCCATCAGCTGCTGGATGCGCTCCTGCATCGCGTTGAAGGCTGCCGCGGCCTCGCGTATTTCCAGCGGACCCTTGAGCGGCAACGGCTCGGCACGCGAGCTGGCACCAAAGGTTTCGGCGGCGTCGGCAAATCGCTGTACCGGCCGGGCCAGACGCCGGCTCGCCAAGCTCGCGATGACGCCGCTCGACAGCAGAACAAACAGGGTGGTCAACAGCATCCGCCACCCGTGGCTGATGCCCCAGCTGCGTTGGGCGGTATCGAACTGTACCCAGCTGTGGTCGGACAGTTCGATGGCGATCGAGTATTTGTTCGGCGCTGGCGTACCGGCTTGCGAGACCTCATCGGGGGCGGAAGCCAGAACGGCGGCATCGGGACGATCC
>CAIKJM010000520.1 GCA_903827735.1 uncultured Rhodanobacter sp.
CCAGCGACTCGCCAATTTTCGTGTCTCGATCGGCATCTCCGACAATCAATAGTTTGGGCGCATGGATTTTCCCTATCTTGTCGATAGGCCTCATTTCATCGAGTGAAAAACCAAGGTGGGGCTTGACCGTACTCATTAACAGCGGAGCGAACCACGACCCCAAAAAACCCATATGGATTTGTAGTCGATCTTCGATGGCCTGCGATAGCGTCGGATAGACCTGCTCCAGAATCATCGCATCGACGTTCAGAGGCGGATCGGCAAGCAGGGTTGCCGCACCCCCCATCGAGGTTCCGAGCACTCCAATCTTCTCGCCCGGTGCCAGCTTCTTAAGCTGATCCACCGCGGCCGCTGCGTCTCTGGATTCAAGATGGCCAAAAGTGATGGCATCTCCGGTGCTTTCGCCCGAGGCTTGGAAGTCGACCAACAGCACCGAGTACCCGGACGCATGCAGGAGTCTGGCGCGGTCGAGCATCGCAAGGCGATTGGCTCGCACGCCATGAAGCAAAAGTATTGCGCCCCCGCCGCTTCCACGAAGAAACCAGCCGTGAATCAGCGCGCCGGACGAACTTTTGAAAACGACCGTGCTCGCCGGGAAGTCTGGGGGCGGCGCACCAACGATTTCGCGCACCGGATGAATCAGTACGCTTCCTGCGACCCAGAGACCCGCAAAAGCCAAGCAGACAAGCAGGGAGAGTCCGAGCGCCAACTTCCTAAACATTCGACGTCGGCCATCACCAACCCCAATTAGCTGAGCGTTGCACAAGATCCAACCGGCTACCGAAGAATAAGTAGCCCCACAGCCAAAACGATCGCCGCAAAGATCCCCGCCACCACATCGTCCACCATCACGCCCATGCCGCCTTTGAGGTGACGATCCAGCCAACGGATCGGCCAGGGCTTCCACACGTCGAACAGGCGAAACAGCAGGAAGCCGGCGAGCAGCCACCACCACGTCGAGAAACGCGTCGGCAGCAGTGCCGGAAGCAGCAGCGGGATCAGCGCGATCCACTGGCCAATGAATTCGTCCCAGACCAGGCTGCGGTGATCGTCCACGCCGAGGGCTCGACCGGCGATATCGCAGGCCCATACACCGATGGTAAAACTGACCAGCAGAACCAGGACGTACAGCGGTATCGACAACTGGCGCAGCAGCAGCCACGGCAGCAGCGCGGCGAGTGAGCCGAAGGTACCTTGCGCCACCGGAGTGAGCCCCGAACCGAAGCCGCAGGCCAGCCAGCCGGCGGGCGTGGCAAGCAGTGCATGGCGCTGTTCGGCGCTGAGGGTTTTCTTGGCACTCATGCGAAATGATTCCAGCCGGCCTGCGCTGTTTCCAGCCAATGCCCGTCCACGCCACGCACGTTGACGCCTTGGCCTTCGACGATGCGGCCGATGCGTGTGACGCCGCAGCCGAGCCTCGAAAGATCGGACTGCACATCGGCGAGTCGATTCATCGGCACGGTAAAGCACAGCTCGTAGTCATCGCCGCCGGTGAGCGCGAACTGCTGCGCGCTGGCGTCGTCGTACATCGCTATCAGCGACGGCGAGAGCGGCAGCAGCGATGCGTCGATTTCCGCACCGACACCGCTGGCCGTGCAGATGTGCCCGAGGTCGGCGATCAGGCCGTCGGACACATCGATACATGCGTGCGCCAGATCGCGCAGCGCCAAGCCGGCCGCCAGCTGTGGCGTCGGTCGATTGAGTCGGGCGATCAGAACGTCGCGCGCGTCGCTGCGGTAGTCACTGTCGACGTTGCCCTTCGACTCCGCTGCGCTACGCTCAGGGTGAACGGGATAGTGAGAGGCATTTGCCAAGGTATGCAGGCCGGCGGCGCCGTCTCCCAGCGTGCCGGTCACCAGCACTGCATCGCCAACTTTTGCACCGGAACGCAGCAGCGCCTTCCCGGGCGCCACGAAACCGTGCACCGCGACGCTAATACTCAGCGGCCCGCGCGTGGTGTCGCCACCGACCAGCGCCAGCCGGTGCGGCTTGGCCAGCTGCGCAAAGCCTTCGGCGAGCCCTTCGACGAAGGCTTGATCCGGCTCGGGCAGCGTCAGCGCCAGAAGAGCCCACGCCGGCGTGGCGCCCATGGCCGCGAGATCGGAGAGGTTGACCGCCAGCGCCTTCCAGCCGATGTCGACCGCCGATGTGCCGCGTGGAAAATGCACGCCTTCCACCAGCGTGTCGATCGCCACGGCCAGCTCCTGCCCGGCCGGCACGGCGAGCACGGCAGCGTCGTCGCCGATGCCTAACCTGACGTCGTCGCGCGACTGTTCGGTAAGCGAGCGGATGCGTTCGATCAGGCTGAATTCCATGGCGTCAGTAGCACTCCGGCGTTGCTGGATTTCAGCGGCAGATTCAGCGGATAAGAATGTTCACGGCATGGTCGTGGTAAATCGCTTCGGCCCAGAGGCGAAAGCCGACCCTGGTGGCAAGGCGGATCGAAGCCACATTGTCCGGCGAGATGATGCACGTTGCTCGGTGCTCGCCAAAATGCGCGTCCCCCCAGGCCAACACGGCCTTCAGCGCTTCGGTCGCATAGCCCTGGCCATGGGCTTCGGACGCCAGCACCCAGCCCAGTTCGGGCATGCCGTCGAGCGATGGCGTGATATCGCGCTTGAAATCGGCATAGCCGATATGGCCGATGTAGCGATCGCCGGCCTTTTCCTCGATGGCCCAATAACCGTAGCCGAGCAGACCCCACAGCCCCGGAAAGCGCAGCATGCGCGCCCAGGATTCTTCCGCCGAAAATGGCTTGCCGCCGAGATGCCGCACCACCACCGGATCGGCCGACATAACTGTCATCGGCGCGTGATCGGCAAGCCGGTGGGCGCGCAGACGCAGGCGCTCCGTTTCGAGCAGCGGCGCCGACATCATCCGCGTTTCTCTACCGCGCGCAGCTCGGCAGCCAGCTTGTCGAGCACGCCGTTGACGTAGCTGTGGCCATGGTCGGCGCCGAAACGCTTGGTCACTTCGATCGCCTCGTTGATCACCACGCGATACGGCACGTCGGGGCGAAACTTCAGCTCGTAGGTGGCCAGGCGCAGCGCCGCGCGTTCGATCGGATCGATCTGCGCCACCTCGCGGTCGATATGCGGGCGCAGCGCTTCATCCAGCGCATCGACGTTTTTCTCCACGCCGTGCAGCAGATCCTCGAAGTATTCGAGGTCGGCGATTTCCATGTCCTGCTCGTGGCGGAACTGGTCGATCACCGCGTTCATGTGGCTGCCGCTGAGCTGCCACGCGTACAGTGCCTGCAGCGCACGGCGGCGGGCGCGCGAACGCGCGGCCATGTCCAGACCCTGCGGCGCTTGCGCCATCACAGCTTGCCGTACAGGTTGACCATCTCGAGCGCCGCCATGGCCGCGTCGACACCCTTGTTGCCGGCCTTGGTGCCGGAACGCTCGATCGCCTGCTCGATGCTGTCGGTGGTCAGCACGCCGAAGGCCACCGGCACGCCGGAGCTGTACGCGGACTGGGCCAGACCTTTGGCGCACTCGCCGGCGACATAGTCGAAATGCGGCGTGCTGCCGCGAATCACCGCACCCAGCGCGATCACCGCGGCGTACTTGCCGGAGTTGGCCAGCTTGTGTGCAGCCAGCGCGATTTCCCAGGCGCCCGGCACGCGAATCAGCTCGATCGCGTCGTCCTTCACGCCGTGGCGCACCAGCGCATCACGCGCGCCGGCGACCAGGGGCTCGACGACAAAACCGTTGAAACGGCCGGCGACAATGGCGAACTTGCCCTTCGGGGTGGCGAAATCGCCTTCGATGATCTTCATTGCTCGTTCCTCTGTGGACCGCGGTCCAGGCTGACCGCGCATTTTACGGGTTTGCCGGCACTCCTGCTTGATCGCAGGCGCCGAGTGACGATTCGGGCCCTAGCGAGCGAGATGCGGATAGCCGCTGAAATCCAGCTGCGCGCGGCCGCCGCCAGTGCGCAGCCGCGCCGGCGCGCCGAACGGCAGGGTGAATTTTTTCGGCTCGTGGCCGAACGGCAGGCCGTCGATCACAGGAATATCGACCACGCTGCGCAACTGCGCAAAGCCTTGGTCCAGGTCGTAGCCGTTGTCGTAGCCACTGGGCTTGCACTGGGTAAAGTCGCCCAGCAACAGCGCGCGCTGGCGACCGAGCACGCCGGAAAGGTGCAGCTGATAGAGCAGCCGCTCGATCCGGAAGGGTGGCTCGGTGACGTCCTCCACAAACAGAATGCCGCCATCGATGTCCGGGAAATACGGCGTGCCGATCAGGCTGCACAACATCGCCAGGTTGCCGCCCCAGAGTGGCCCTGCCACGTCGAGTTCGACCGTGTCATTCGTGCTCCATGACGCGGTCGACTGCGGCGCACGCACGGTGTTCCAGAAATGCTCAAGAGTGAAGTCGCTGGCAACCTCGGCACCGAAATCCGGCCCGAGCATGGGACCGCCGAACGTCGTCAGCCCGCACTGCGCATGCAGCGCCATCTGGATCGCGGTGAAGTCGCTGTGGCCGACCAGCACGGCGCTACTGCCGGCCAACCGTTCGCGCAAAGCGCCGTAATCCAAGTGCAGCAGCAGGCGCGTGGCGCCGTAGCCGCCGCGTACAGCCAGCGCGATATCCGGCAGCGACTCCATCGTGGCCAGCGCGTTGATATCCGCCGCGCGCTGCGCATCACTGCCGGCATAACGCAGCTCGACGCGATCGAGCACCTCCAGACCGCTCACCGCACAGCCTGCTTCATGCAGCCGATCGACGCCGCGCGCCATGGCCGCGCGGTCGTGCGGGTAACCGGAGGGGGCGATCAGGCGGACGTTTGTCTCGTTCATGCGGGCTCGAATTCCTGAAATATCTGATAACTCATTCATGGCCAGCCTCACGCGATAGGCGCTGGCCAACGCGGCGGTAACCGTGACTCTCGTAGAACTGGTGCGCTCGCTCACGCTGGTCGCCACTGGTCAGTTCGAACTTCGTACAACCGACCGACTCGAACCAGCGGTGCGCCGCCTCCAGCAAGGCGGCGCCCATGCCCTGACTGCGCACCTGCGACGTCACCACGAACGACGTAATGCGGCCCAGCCTGCCCTCGACATGCAGCATGAGGAAGGCATGCAGGCTGATGCAGCCGACCACGCGTTGATCCACTACCGCCACCAGCACGGCATCGTCCGCACTATCGCGTATCGCGATCAGCTTCTGCCGAATCGATCCGTCGGTCACGCGATAACCCAGCTCATCCATCAGAACGGCTATCGGCAGCGCATCAACCAGTTGGGCTCGACGTATCTCCAAACGACACTCTCCGGCTCTCTACGTTAGTCGATGATGTTCAAGCTTCATGGCGCTCATGTGGCGAAGGCGGGCGCGATGGCTGCGCCGTTGCCTCGCCGATGTGTCAGACGTACTCCACCACCTCGAGCCCGAAGCCTGCCAGACCCACCAGCTTGCGCGGCGTGCCGAGCACGCGTAGGCGATGCACGCCGAGATCGACCAGCATCTGCGCGCCGAGTCCGTGCTGGCGCCACTCCTGCTGCTGTGCTTCCTCCGGGCCTTGCGTGGCCGGATGACGATTGAGGCGCGCCAGCAGCGCTTCAGGCGTGTCTTCGCCAGACAGCACAAGCAGCACGCCGCGATCTTCGTCGGCGATGCGGCGCAGGGCCGAGGTCACGGT
Organism: uncultured Rhodanobacter sp.; assembly: GCA_903827735.1. GTDB lineage: Bacteria > Pseudomonadota > Gammaproteobacteria > Xanthomonadales > Rhodanobacteraceae > Rhodanobacter. The sequence goes on from CAIKJM010000520.1 coordinate 5,647, forward strand.
TAGGCCGAGATCGTCGCGTTGCAGATGCAGCACATCGGACAAGGTGTTGCGCACGTGCACGCGCGACAGCACCGGCGTACCGTCATCCACCGTGCCGCGCACCAGCGCATAGTGCAGGCCCTTGCGGATGGCATCGCGATAGGCGATCAGCCGGAACGGGCCGAATTCGGTCTGCACGTCTTCTTCGTAGACGCGCTCGACGGTCTTTTCGGTTTCCATGCGATAGCGGATCAAGTCGGCGATCGAGCCGATCTTCAAACCGTGTTTGGCCGCAAAGATTTCCAGCTCGGGGCGGCGCGCCATCGAGCCGTCCTCATGCAACACCTCGATCAGCACCGCCGACGGCTCCAGCCCGGCGAGGCCGGCCAGATCGCAGCCTGCCTCGGTATGGCCGGCCCGAGTCAACACGCCGCCGGGCTGGGCGGTCAGCGGAAAAATATGGCCGGGCTGATGGATGTCCTGCGGCTTCGCATCAGCCTTCACCGCGACCTGGATGGTGCGCGCGCGATCGTGCGCGGAAATGCCGGTAGTCACGCCTTCGGCTGCCTCGATCGAGACGGTGAAGTTGGTGTGGTATTGCGACGTGTTGTCGCTGACCATCGGCTTGAGGCCGAGCTGGCGCGTGCGCTGCTCGGTCAGCGTGAGGCAGACCAGACCGCGCGCCTCGCGCACCATAAAGTTGATGTCCTCGGCGCGAACTTTTTCGGCGGCCATGATCAGATCGCCCTCGTTCTCGCGATCCTCGTCGTCGAGGATCACCACCATGCGGCCGGCGCGGATGTCTTCGAGAATTTCAGGAATGGTGTTGAAAGCCATGGGTGTTCCTTGCATAATTTTTTGCGCGATGCCAACAGCATCGCGAACGGGGTGAGCTGCGATCAGGCGAAGCCGTGCTGCTTCAGAAACGCTTCGTCGAGCTTCGGCGCCGAGCCGCTGGCGAGCAGCCGCTCGACGTAGCGCGCGATCACGTCCACCTCGATATTCACCGCGTCGCCGGGTCGGCGCGCGTGGAAGGCGGTGTTTTCTACCGTGTGCGGAATCAGGTTGACGCCGAAGCGCTGCCCCGCCACTCCGTTGACGGTCAGACTGGTGCCATCAATGCAGACTGAGCCCTTGGAGATCGGAAGAGCGTCGTGTA
>CAIKJM010000521.1 GCA_903827735.1 uncultured Rhodanobacter sp.
TATGTGTATGGCATTCGCGGCAACGCTTCTTTGGTCCGGCGCTTCGCTAGCCGACCAACCAGGCAACGGGTGGCTAAGCGCCGCGGCGGTGACGCAAAAGCTCGACGCGCAGGGCTTCAAACATGTGCAGGCGCTTGAGGCCGTGCACGGCCACTGGGAGGGCGAGGCGTTCCAGCACGGCCAGCTGGTCAAGTTCCACGCCGACGCCAAAACTGGCCAGGTGACGTTTGAAAAAGCCAAGGACAACGCCAGAGGCAACAACTGACGCGCCGACTTACCTGCCCTTCGGCAGAATCAGCATCGCGTCGCCATAGGAGAAAAAGCGATAACGCTGCGCCACCGCATGGCGGTAGGACTCCAGCATGAATTCGCGTCCGGCCAGCGCTGATACCAGCATCAGCAGGGTCGACTGCGGCAGATGGAAATTGGTCACCAGCGCATCGACGCTGGTGATGCGGTAGCCGGGAAAGATGAAGATCTGGGTTTCGCCCGCAAATGGCTGAAGTTCGCCATCGCGGGTCGCACTTTCCAGCGCGCGCACCACCGTGGTGCCCACGGCCACGACGCGACCGCCCGCGGCGCGCGTGCGGCGGATCTTTTCCACCAGCGCCGCGCCGACGTTGAGCCACTCGCGGTGCATCACATGATCGCGCACGTCGTCAGCGCGCATCGGCTGAAACGTGCCGGCGCCCACGTGCAGGGTCACGTAGCCGAAGTCGACGCCCTTGTCGCGCAGCGTCGCCAGCATGGCCTCGTCGAAATGCAGGCCGGCGGTGGGCGCCGCCACCGCACCGGGCTCGCGCGCGTACACCGTTTGATAGCGCTCCATGTCGCTGGCGTCGGCATGCCGCTCGATATATGGCGGCAGCGGCATCTCGCCCAGCTTCAGCAGCAGCTTTTCCAGCGGCTCGGGCGATTCGAAGCGCAGCCTAAAGAACGCATCGTCCCGCCCCAGCACAGTGGCGAAGCTGCCGTCGGCCAGCTCGATCCGTGCGCCCTCTTTCGGCTTCTTGCTGACGCCTAGCTGCACCGTGGCCTCGTGCGCGCCGGTGACGCGCTCGATCAAAATCTCCACCGCGCCGCCCGTGCCTTTGCGCCCGTATAGACGCGCCGGCAGCACGCGCGTGTCGTTGAACACCAGCAGATCGCCCGGCTGCAAAAAGTCGGGCAGCTCGCGAAACAGGCGGTCCTCGCGCGTGCCGTTCTGCGCATCGAGCAGCAGCAGGCGGCTGGCCGAGCGCTCGGCCAGCGGCGCTTGCGCGATCAGCTCGGGCGGTAACTCAAAATCGAAATCGGACTTCTTCACGGTATGAAAATTCCAGGGGCCGCGGCCGCTGGCAAAAGGCGGCGCCGCGTTGACAACGAAGTGCGCCATTATCGCGCAGCCGAAGCCGTTCGTCTTTTGCCCGCGCGATCAGGCCGGCGCACGCCTGCGTCGACGGCGCAATCCCCAGCCAACCAAAGCAGCCAGTACCAGCACGAAGGTAACAATTTCGACCGGCAGCCAATGCCGAACGAAGTGCCTGGCCTGGACGATGCGTTGATGCCGCAACAGCTGCCGCGCGCGGTCGAAATCCGGCGCTTCGCAGTCGGCGCCGAAATTGTCGTTCCACTTCACGTAGGCGCCCTGCTTGATGTAACGCTGGTAATAGGTTTCCACGCGACGCTGCGCCTCCGACGGTCCGGTCGGCTTGGTGTCGCTATATCCCTGATAGTGGTCGTCGTAATCGGGCGGGCCTTCGCGCATCCAGCTGGCCGCTTTGCACAGCACGGCCGCGAAAGCTTGCGAGCGAGGCGGCAGCAGGTCGGCCGCGGCAACCGCCTCGTCGGCGGCGATATAGCGATAATGAAAACGCCAGTTGAGCTTGGCCGCGCTGTCGGCAAAGCGCTGGCGTTCGCCGTCGGTGACAAAGGTCTGTTTCAGGTCGGCGGCCGAGTGTCCGCTGCCACCCTGAAGGCCACCGCCGTTGTCCGCGTAATCGGGGCCCTGCTCGAAGCCGAGCAGCTCCATGCCGTTTTCGCGGGCAATCACGGCGGCGGCATAGCTCGCCTGCGCCTTGCCGATATCGGTCCAGGCGCTGTCGGCATGATGAAGGTCGCTAGCGTACTCGCTGGCCTTGGCGCGCAAATCAACGTTGCCGAAGCGCAGGTCGCCGCTGGCCGGAAAATAGGCCTGCGCCTCGTCGTAACGGTTCGCCCGCATCAGCCTGCGCGCCAGCAGCCAGCGCAGGTTGTCGGCCAACGTGCCCGAGCCGTATTGGTGATCCTTGTCCTTGCTCGGTGCGGGCACGGGCGTCGCGGCAGCATGCGCGTCGACAAAAGCCTTCAGTTCGTCGATGGTGAGCACGCGCTCGGCGACATAAAACGTGTCGTTGCCGTAGCCGATGCCGCCATCCTCGTCGGTATACGTATTACCGTCGCCGCCGGCGCGACTGGCCGCGGCATAGAGATGATCCATCGCCTCAACGTATTCACCGCGCGCCAGCGCCAGCACGCCCTGCTCCCCACCCAACAGCAGCACGTTGCTCGGCTCAATCGCCGCCTTGGGATCGTCCGATGCAGGAAAGGCTTTGGCAGCTTCCGCATAGGCGGCCGCGGCGGCGGCAAGATCGCCCTTGTGCAAGGCGAGCTTGGCGTCGACCCAGCTGGCCAACGGGCCCGGCGCCTTGGCCGCCAGCGTTGCGGCCAGGTCATAGCGCCCACTGCCATAGGCCAGCGCAGCCAGACGGTCGGCGCCGGCGACATGATCGAGACCCTGCTTTTCGATGGCCTGCACCAGCGCCGGCAATACCGGATTGGGCTTGGCCGAGGTGCTCGTTGTCGCGTCGCTATCCGCGCCGTCGCCTACGCGGGCGAGCGCATAGGCCACCAGCAGGCGCTGCGAAAGCGGGCCGTCCACGAGCGCGGCAGCGCGGTCATCGTCGCGCAGCACGTTATTGGCGAGAGTGGCCAGCGATTGCACCGCGCTATCCGAACCGTGCCCGGCCTGCGCCGCGTAAAGCGCGATCGCGTGCTTGAGATCGGCCGCGGCGATGCCGGTGCCGCAGTCGTTATCGTCGACGTAGAGATTCGCCCAGCTGCACTGCTGTTTGCCGTTATACAGATACAGCCGCGCCTCCTCGCCGAAGCTGGAGACGGCCAGGCCTTGCGCATCCGCGGCGCCAGCAACGGCGCGAGTGCGCGCCAGCTGAAACGCCTTGGCGGCGGCATCGCGCTCGCGCTTGAACGCCGCCGCGTCGTTGACCGCGGCATTGGCGCGCTGCGCATGGATACGGCCCAGTGAATAAGCCGCCCACACCGAGCGCAGCGTCGCCTGGTCCGGCGGCAGCCCCAGCACTTTTTCGAAGCTGGCGATGGCCAGATCCATTTTTGCCTGATCGGGTTTGTTGCACGCGGTGGTCGCGGTGGTCGCGGCGGTCGCGGCGGTCGCCGAAGGCGCGGCCGCCGCCGTGGTGGACTCGGCGGGTTTCGACGCCGCGGCACACGCTTGATTGGCGGCGGCGTAATCCACCGCGCCGGCCACATACAGGCGCAGATCCTCGGGCAGATCCTTGCCATCGTCATATGCCTTGCTGCCGTCCGCCGACTGCCGCAGCGCCAGCACGCGCTGCCACTGCGCCGGCGTCAGACCTTGCGAGGCAGCGTCGTCGGCGGGCTTGGGCGCGTCGTAGGGCGACACGTCCGATTCGTGCGCCTGCAGCTTGTCGGTGGCGGGCAGCAGATGCGCGGCCTCCCAGGCAAAGCTGTTTTGCGGCGTGGCCTTCAACGTGGCATCGCGATGATCAAGCAGCTGAGTAGGGAAATCCGGGCCGCACGCCCACACCGCGCCAGCGGTAATCGCGGCGACAGCGCACACCACCCAAATCCCGTTACGGCTCCACATGCGGCTGTACTCCCTCTGTGGCGCAGCGCGCCCACCCTATGACTCTTTGGCTGTGCGCCCGCAGCAACCCCGGCTGCAGGCGTTCGATGCGTAGTGTGTCGCGGCCAGCGCTCAGTGCATAGCCGTTGATGCCGTCGGTCAGCGTGCAACTCTTGGGCAGCACCACCGCCCCCGGCAGCGGCTGGTCCAGCTCGCCAGGATTTTTCAGAGCTAGGTCGAGCGTACCCGCCGTACTGCCGAGCCGCGCGCTGGCCGTCACCTCGCCGTGCAGCGGCTGCTGCCGCATCACCGCCAGCCACGTCGGCAGGCTCCAGGCACGATCATCGCTGGCTATGGGCAGGCGGAACCACACGATGCCGGCCAGGTGCGCCGGCGGATCGCGCTGCAGCCGCCCAAGAAAGTCGGCGATCTCCTGCGGTGTGGCGAGCAGCTCCCGGCTATCGTCGCCGGCATCCAGCACGCCGGCTTCGCTCCGCACGCTGACCAAATGGCCCTGAGCATCCCAGCTCACGCGGGAGCCATACGTCGGCAGCGCTATGCGAAACGGTTTGTCGCCGCGTTGCGCGTAGTCGTCCACCCAACGCATCGCGAGCGCACCGTCGAAAAGCCCAGCCCGCGGATTGCGCACGGCATGCACCTGCAGGACCGACTCATCCACTTGCGCCAGAACGGCCGCGAGGTCCGGCGAATGCAGCCACGCCGGCAACGCGGTAATCGACAGCGTCAGGCCTGGGAGCGCTGAGCGCAGCGCAGCGAGGTAGTGCGCATAGGCCGGCAGCCTCGCCGTACCGCAGTCGTGATCGATCTCCAGCCCGGCGAGGTGGATACCGTGTCCCTGCCAACTCTTCCACAGCGCCAAGGTATCGGTCAGCAGCAGCGCCTCGTTCCACTGTATCAATTGGCCATCTATACGCACGACCAGAACGACCGGCTTGCCACTACTCACCAGTGCGGAAATATCCGGATGGAACATCTGCAGTCGCCCGGCGCGGTCGGTCTGCGCCGCCAGCACGCGCCATTGGCGAATATCGGCAGCACCGTCATGCATCGCCTGCGTCACGGCCGGCGTCCATACACGCTGCCAGATGTAGGCATCGTGCGAGAAGTCTGCCGGTGTCTTGTGACACGCGACCAGCGCAAACAGCACGAAGGTCATGGCTATTCGTCGAAACAAATTCGGAAACATGGAGCCCCTGCTGTCTCGGCGCCCGTCGAGGCCGCACCTAAGCAGTCTACCCTCACGGTTTCCCAATGCTGGGCGAAAAGGCGTCCTGCAAAAAAGCAGGATCACGCATCGCTTAAAGCCAGCCTTTCTGCCGAGCCATGCGATAGGCCTCAATACGATTGGCCACGCCCAGTTTGCCGATGGCCTCGGAAAGGTAATTGCGCACGGTGCCGTGCGACAGGTTCAGCTGGGTGGCGATATCGCCGGCCGACTGGCCTTCGCCGGCGAGGCGCAGCACCTGGCGCTCGCGGTCGTTGAGGGGATCGGCTTCCGACCACGCCTCAAGCGCCAGCTGTGGATCGATGGCGCGGCCGCCGCGATGCACGGTGCGCAACGCTTCAGCCAGGTTTTCCGCTGGCGCATCTTTCAGAAGATAACCACCGACACCGGCATCGAGCGCACGGCGCAGGAACCCGGGCCGCGCAAAAGTGGTGACGATGATCACCTTGATCGGCAACGCGTGCCGCTGAATGCGCTGCGCCAGCTCCAGCCCGGTAAGGCCGGGCATTTCGATATCGGTGACCAGCACGTCGGGCTTTAGCCGCTGCAGTTCACGCCAGGCGATTTCGCCGTCGGCGGCCGAACCGAGCACGTCGATATCGGATTCGAGGTTGAGCAGCGCAAACAGCGCCCCGCGCACCATCGCCTGATCTTCGGCCAGCAGCACGCGGATCATGCGAGCGACTCGTGGAGTGATGAAAGCGCGGAGTGAAGCGATGAAATCATGTGACGGGATTTCCGGATGCGTTGGCGTTCAAGGTCGGCCCGAGCGAAAGATCCGATGGCACGCGCGATGTTTCGACCAGTCGGAGTATCGGCACGGGGGCGGTGATGCGAAGTTTCGTGCCGTGGCCGCGAGGCGACTCGATCGTGATGGTGGCCCCGAGCGCACGCACGCGTTCTCGCATGCCGCAAAGGCCGTTGCCGTCGCTGGCGATACCGCCGCGGCCATTGTCGCTGATCAGCATGCGCACGCTGGCATGCTCGCGGATGATTTCGATTTTCGCGGCGCTGGCCTCGGCGTGGCGCGCGATGTTGGTGGCGGCCTCGCGCACGATCAGCGAAAAGCCGCGCTCGATATCCGCAGGCAGATCGGTCGGCAGCTCGCCGTAATCGAAATGCACGCGCGAAGATTCCAGCAGCAGTCGCGCCGACGCCAGTTCAGCAGCAAGGTCGGTGGCACGTATGCCGCTGACGGCGCTGCGCACTTCAGCCAGCGCGTGGCGCGCGACTTTCTCGGCCTCCTCCATCTCGCGCCGCGCCGCTTCGCTATCGCGATCAAACAGCTTGCGCGAGAGCTCCAGCTTCAGCGTAATCAGCGACAAGGTGTGGCCGAGCAGATCGTGCAGATCTCGGCCGATGCGCTCACGTTCGGCCAGGCCGGCGAGGCGGCGCACTTCGTCGTGAGAGAGCTGGAGCTCGGCGTCCTTTGCTTCGTTGGTGCGTTCAACGCTGACGATCATGCCGATGATGAACGTCGTCGCCGGCATCCAGACGACGGCCTGCCACGAGTAGTGAAGCAGCCACGCCTCCAACAGGACCACTGAGTTGAACGTTGCAAGTACGGCCAGATAACGCCGCGTGGTCATCCGGCAGCTGATCATCATCACGCAGCTATATACGAAATACACCAGGCCGCTTGGATACCATGGCAGCAGCAGCATGCACATGGTGAGTAGCGATATGGCGTAGGCGGGAGCTTGTCGACGCGATACCAAATGAGACTTCGCGTATAGCAACAGAAAGACGGGGTAGCTCAGAAGCGTAAGAGCTGCCCAAAGCCAAGTGAAGTGATCGAACACAGGCGTGATGAAAATCCACGCCGACCACAGCAAGTGAACGGAATCCACCCAGGGCGACTTGCCCTTGCGCACGCTGCCTGCCACCAGTGAATCGGGCGCCGGCCTGAACCACTCACGCAGCCACTCGGACATCTCACGCGCCCCCGTTGATGCATCGTTGTTGGACATGCTACTTCAACCGACACGCCGCAGCTGACGTACGGCCAGCAGCAGGAAGATGACGGTGTATCCCATCAGTGCCAGCACGTGCGGCAGCAGCGCGCCGTTGTTCAGGCCCACGGCAGCTAGCGTGAGCTGGTTGAGGTGGTAGCTCGGCCAGATCGGCGCGATCTTCTGCAGCACCTGCGGCAGCATCGTCAGCGGCAGCCACAGGCCGGAGAGAAACGCCATCGGCAAGTAGATCAGGTTGAGCAGACCCGGCGCACCCTGCCCCTTGATCAACGTGCCGACGAACATGCCCAGCGCGCAGAACGGCAGCACGCCGAACGCGCCGGTTAGCATCAGCTTGGCTATTTGCGTGACGCTCAAACTCACGTGCGCCAGAAATACGCCGATCAAGAGCAGCAGCACGCTAACGATGGTGGCCGCGATCATCGCCATCACCATCTTGCCGAGCAGATACGCACCCGGCGGCATCGGCAGCGCGCGCTTTAGCGTCAGCAGGCCGCCGTCGCGTTCGATCGCCAGCGACACGCCGAAGCCGAACAGTCCGGGTCCGATAATGCCGAACGCGCTGTAGCTGGCCAGCAGGTAGCGCGACGCTTCGCCGTGATTCAAGAGCACGCCGAACATCAGATAAAACACGGTAGAAAACAGCAGCATCGGCAGGATGAAGCCCGGCGCACGCAGATAGCGCAGGCATTCGCTGCGTGCTTCCGCACCATAGGCACCCAGCACGCGCTGCCACGGCATCGCGCTGGCACGCACGGAATCATCGGTCGACAGAACGGTTTCCATATCAGGCAGCCTCGCGCTGGTGGGTGGTGGACGACTGATCCGCATCGCGGGTGAGTTCGGTGAACGCTTCGGCGAGGCCGGCGCGCTGCACTTCCAGCTCGCTGAGCTGTGCGTCGGCGTCGAGCAGTCGGCGTACCACGGCTTCGGCTTCGGCCGTGGTGACGTGCAGACGCTCGTTGTCGCGGCGCACGTCGGTAACGTGCTTCCAGCTGCGCACCAGTTCGACATCCAGCGCGCTGACGCAGCGAATGCGTTTGAGCGACACGCGCGAACGCAGGGCTTCGACCATGCCTTCGTGGATCATCCGGCCATGCGCCATCACGCAGACGCGGTCGGCCAACGCTTCGGCTTCTTCCAGGTAATGCGTGGTAAGCAGCACCGAGCAGCCTTCGGCGATCAGCTGGCGAATGGCCGCCCACAGCTTGTGACGTATTTCGATATCCATGCCGACGGTCGGTTCGTCGAGAAACAGCAGCTCGGGGCGACCGCACAAGGCCAGCGCAAACTGCACGCTGCGCTGCTGGCCGCCGGAGAGCTTGGCGTAGGGCCGCGACAGCAGCTCGCCGATGCCGGCCAGCTCAGCGGTTTCGGCCAGCGGACGCGGCGACGGGTAATAGCTGGCCGTGAGCCGCAGCAGTTCGTTCACCCGCAACGTCGGCGGCAGCGCGGCGTTTTGCAGCATGACGCCGATGCGGCGACGTGCGTCGATGCGCTGCGGATCCTGCCCGAACAGCTCGACCTTGCCGCTATCGGCGCGAATGAGGCCCAGCAGCAGTGCGATGGCCGTGGTCTTGCCCGCGCCATTGGGGCCGAGCAGCGCCAGCAGCTCGCCGCGGCGGATCTGCAGATCCGCGCCGTCCAGCGCGGTGAGTCTTCCATAGGTTTTGATGACGCCATCAAGGCGGGCGATCGGGGCGGTGGTGTTTGGCATGGGTGTTCCTCCTGTGCTGCTCATGCTGCGCGTTGGCGCACCTTTCCAGCAGTCGCTTGCGTCAGCGATAACAGGTGACAGCCGTCACCCAGGGGGTACCGGACCACCCCCTGCTCGCGCTATGCTCGACGCCTGCCTGAGTCCGCCAGCCCTTGTGCGGCGGTGCATCAGAGGGCTCAGAGCCCGCAAGAAAGGGGCCGGGAATGCGCAACCGTTTCGGTGCAGCACACCCGCCCAGCGTCCGTTCCAAGCATTGAAGAACAAGCATTGAAAAACCTGGCGGCCTGCTTTGCGTTCGGAGCGAGGCGCCGACGGGGTGAGGAGAAGCGTCATGCGAATGATTGAACAGCTGCGTGAACTGCGCGAATTCGGCGGCAAGCCACGTACCGCCGGCCTGGATGACGCCAGCATCGAGCGTATGGCCGCGATCGATCCCACCCTGGTCGAAGCGATCGCTGAAGCGGTGGCGCGTCACCGCGAACTGCGTGCCGAGATGGCCGCGGCCGGTATGGGAGATTTTCTCAAGCTCGATGAAGTCGACCAGCTGGCGCAGGCGCAGGTCGGCTTCATCAATTTCTACCCTGACGACGCGATCAATCCCTATTTGCCCGCCGCAGCCAGCGGCCCGTGGGTGGTGACGCTGAAAGGCGCCGTGCTGCACGACAACGGCGGCTACGGCATGCTCGGCTTCGGCCACAATCACCACGGCATTGCCGCGGCCATGGCCAGGCCGCAGGTGATGGCGAACGTCATGACGCCGAGCGTGGCGCAGATGCGCCTGAGCAAGGCGCTGCAGCGCGAGCTGGGCCACACCCGCGGCGGCAGCCCGTACACGCACATCATGTGCCTGAACTCGGGCTCGGAAAGCGTCAGCCTTGCCGGCCGTCTCGCCGACGTCAATACCAAGCTGATGACCGACGAAGGCGCCCCGCACGCCGGTCGCAAGATTCGCCGTATCGCCGTGCGCGGCGCCTTCCACGGCCGCACCGAGTTGCCTGCACTGTATTCGGACTCCACCCGCAAGACGTATCTGCAGCACCTGGGAAGCTTCAAGTATCACAACGATCAGCTGCTGATCGTCGAGCCGTACAACGTCGAGCAATTGAAGAAAACCTTCGCCGACGCCGAACAGAACGGCTGGCATATCGAAGCCATGTTCCTCGAGCCGGTGATGGGCGAAGGCGACCCCGGCCGCGCCGTGACGCCGGAGTTCTACGCGGCCGCGCGTGCTCTCACGAAAGCCCACGGCACCCTGCTGCTGGTCGACTCGATCCAGGCCGGCCTGCGCGCGCACGGCGTGCTGTCGATCATCGACTACCCCGGCTTCCAGGATTTCGAGGCGCCGGATATGGAAACCTATTCCAAGGCGTTAAACGGCGGCCAGTACCCGATGTCGGTCCTCGCCGTGACCGAGCGCACGGCCGCGCTGTATCGCAAAGGCATCTACGGCAACACGATGACGGCCAATCCGCGCGCGCTCGACGTGGCCTGCGCTGCACTAGATCTGTTGACCGACGAACTGCGCAACAACATCCGCGACCGCGGCCATGAGTTTCTCGACAAGCTCAACGCGCTGAAGAGCGAGCTGGGCGGCATGATCACTAAGGTCCAGGGCACCGGCCTGCTGTTTTCGTGCGAGCTGTCGAGCGACTACAAATGCTACGGCGCCGGCTCCACCGAGGAATACATGCGCGAGCGCGGCGTCGGCGTGATCCACGGCGGCGTCAATTCGCTGCGCTTCACCCCTCACTTCAACGTGACCAGCGCGGAAGTGGATTTGATCGTGGCAAACCTGCGCAAGGCGTTGCTCGAAGGCCCGTGCAAGGCCAGAGCCGAAGCCGCCTGAGGTTATCGCGGTGCGGCGATGCTGTTTCAGCGACACATCGCCGCTGTTGTCCTTTCGCTAAGGTCAGCGCAGAAAGACCGAGACGGCAAAAATAAGAGGACATCCCCCACTGCCCGTCTGCTGACGAGAGGCATAGACTGGCGCGGCCGGCGCTCGCCGGTCACCTAGGGAGGACTTTACGATGTCGATAACACTTCTTCGTACGCTGGTATTAAGCGCGGCACTCGCTTTCGCTGGTGCCGCCTTTGCTTCTCCGCAAGCCAGCATGAGCGGCCCGGCAGCCAAGACGCCGACGGCGCAGCAGCAACGCATGAGCGACTGCAACAAGCAGGCGACCGGCAAGAAGGGCGACGACCGCAAAACCTTCATGAGCAGCTGCCTGAAAGGCCAGACGTCCGCCATGGCCGCACCGACAAAGATGACCCAGCAGCAGAAAATGACCAGCTGCAACGCCGATGCTAAGACCAAGGCGCTCAAGGGCGACGACCGTAAGACGTTCATGAGCTCGTGTCTAAAGAACGCCCCGGCCACGCCATAACCGCAGCGTTAAACCTCAACCCCGCAATGGGGCTCTCGATCATCGAGCTGCGCATGCGGGGTTGCTTCGTTAAGCTCAGGCGTTATCGGCACGGGTCCGCGTCGGGACCCGTGCATCGCCAACGAGAGCATCGTGCATGAAGATTGTTGAAGTTCGCCA
>CAIKJM010000522.1 GCA_903827735.1 uncultured Rhodanobacter sp.
TCGTAATAGCCGCCGCCGTAGCCGAGCCGCTGGCCGCGGCGATCGAAGCCGAGCAGCGGCACCAGCACCAGATCGATCTGGAACGGCTCGAAAAGTTCGGCGCGATCAACCGGCTCGGGAATGCCGTAGCGGTTCGGCTGCACGTCTTCGCCGGATTGCCACGGCGCAAACTTCAGCGTTTGCCCCTTGCTGATCACCGGCAGCAGAAACTGCTGGCCGCGCTGGGCCAGCGGTGGAATGACCAGATTCAGCGGCAGCTCGCCCTGGGTCGCCCAATAGCCGGCGACCCGCGCATCGGTGAGGTATTCGGGCAGCTGCTCAAGGCTGCGGCGCAGGCCCTGTGCGGCGGCGATACGTTCGACGGGGGTAAGCGAATGACGGCGTTCAGCCAGACTCTGGCGAAGCTCGCGGCGTTGGGCGGTGGCGTCCACTTGTCGCGCGTCTCCCGTTGAAAGCGCGCTTGGTTGGCGTCGCTGCGTGTTGCGGGTTGCCGCTACTTCACCATGAGATCGTGAGCAGGCGACAACCGAAAAGAGGTGGCGTTACCGCGATGCCGCTGCCCACCAAACGACCTTGATCCAAAATGGATCAGGTGGGAGAGCTACATGGTCTACAGGCTTTCCGCACGAAGCGGACATGCGCAACAACCGATGTGAAGCCGACCCGGGGCCGTAATTAGGAACAAGGCAAATGTAAGAGTGTGCTGGCGCACATCGCAGAAAACGCCGAAGCCGATTTTATGCCCTTGCCGTCGAATGCGCTACCGGGCTCGGACTGGTCGGGTTCATGAAACCGCGCGGCATCGGGTCACGTGGCCGGGTTGTCGCGAGTGCGTGATGGCGCGTTCGCAGCGCCTTGGGCGCGCGTTGAATCAGCGCTTCAGGGCGTCGTTTTCCAGCGCCGCGTCCAGCTTGCTGCGCAGGGCGGCAAGGCCGTCGCTGAGCCGCCGTTCCTGACCATCGTGCTGCTTGCGTAAAAGCAGAAACTCGTGCGTCACGCTGATGGCCGTGAGCACGGCCAGACGCTCAAAGCTGGGTGCCTTGGCGTTGGCGCGCAGCTCGCGCATTTTGCGATCGAGAAAGCTGGCCGCTTCGATCAGGCCCTCGCGCTCTTCCGGCTCGCAGGCAATCAGAAACTCGCGGTCGATCAGCCGCAGGGCGACCGGTTCAGTGCTCATATGCTGTCCTTATTCCCCGTGCGCCAAACGCCGCATGCCCGAACGCATGCGCTCAACCGTTGCTTTCCAGCGATTTCAGCCGCTGGATCATCGCCTCGACCCGCCCGCGCGCCTGCTCGTTGCGCGCCAACAATCCGGCGCGTTCACCGGACAGCTGCTCCTGACTATGCCGCAGGCTGCGGTTTTCCTCGTTCAAACGGCGCACCGTTTCCAGCAGCCGATCAAGCTGCTGGCTCAGCGCGGCCAGCTCCTCGCGAACGGGATCGGAACGAACGGGGTCGGGTGTGCTCATGATCGAAACTATAGCAGGAGGCTTGGCGGGAATTGGCGTGCCGTTACCCGCCCGAACGGAATCCGTCGAGCAACGCCGGCTGCATTAAACTGCTCGTCATTCTTTAGACGGAGCACGGCCATGGCGGACAACGAGCCGGTGGGTTACGACGAACTCGATACGCTGGCCATCAGCCTGCACCTGGGCACCGAGGCCAGCGAGCTGCACGGTTCGCTGTGCGGCTATCTGGCCGGCGGCGGTCTGCTGGGCAAGGTGGCGCTGCTGTCGGCGCTACAGCTCGATGGCGAGGCCACGCATCCCTCGGCCGACGATCAGGCGCTGCTGGACAAGCTAGCCAGGCAGTGCGAAGCCGAACTGGCCGACCCCGAGCTGGGCTTCGAGCCTCTGCTGCCGGCGGACGACCGTCCGCTCACCGAGCGCGCCGAGGCGATGGTCGACTGGTGCCGCGGCTTTCTCGGCGGCTTCGGTCTGGCCGGCACCAGCGCGCACGCGCAGCTGTCGGACGAGGCGCAGGAGGTATTGCGCGACCTGGGCACCATCGCCGCGTCGTCGTTCGACTTCGGCAATGAAGACGAAGACGAGGATGCGCTGATCGAAGTGCAGGAGTTCGTGCGCATCGGCGCGATGCTGCTGCACACCGAATGCACGGCGCACGGCAAATCGGCCAGCGGCACCCTGCATTGAAGCGAGCGGCACCCAAACTTTCTGCCATCGGATCAGCCGGTTTCGGTGCCGGCGGCGTCAGCCTGGCCTCGCTGGCGATCACTCCCGAAGAGTTTGCCAGCCGCCGCCGCCAGCTGATGCAGATGGCCGGCGACGACGCGGTAATGCTGGTCGCCGCCGCGCCCGAACGCATGCGCAACGCGGACGCGGCCTGGCCGTATCGGCAGGATTCGGATTTTCACTACCTGGCCGGCTTTCCCGAGCCGGAGGCGGTGCTGGCACTGCTGCCCGGTCGCCAGCACGGCGAGGCGGTGCTGTTCTGTCGCGAGCGCGACGCGGTGCACGAGCGCTGGCACGGCGAGTCGATCGGCACGGACCGCGCCGTCGCCGAATTCGGCATGGACGACGCGTTTCCGATCGAGGATATCGACGACATCCTGCCCGGCATGATCGAGGGACGCGCGAGGGTCTACTGCCATTTCGGCAGCGAGCCCGAATTCGACGCGCGCCTGCTGGGCTGGATGCGCCGCCTGCGCCAGCTGCGCGGCGGTGGCGTGGTGCCGAAGGAGTTTGTGGCACTCGGGCATCTGCTGCACGATCTGCGGCTTTACAAATCGCGCGCCGAGCTGAAGCTGATGCGCGCGTCGGCCTCGATCGCGGTGGATGCGCATCTGGCCGCGCTGCAGGTGGCCGTGCCCGGCCGGCGCGAATACGAAGTGGAAGCCGAATTGCTCAGCGTGATGCGCAGCCGCGGCGCGGTTTCAGCGTTCGCGCCGACGGTCGCGGGCGGCGCCAACGCCTGCGTGATGCACTACCAGAGCAATCGCGCGACGCTGCGTGACGGTGAATTGCTGTTGATCGACGCGGGCGCCGAGCTCGATTGCTACGCGTCGGATATCAGCCGCACGTTTCCCGTCAGCGGCCGCTACAGCCGCGAGCAGCGCGCGCTGTACGAAGTGGTGCTGGCCGCGCAGCTGGCGGCGATCGACGAAGTGCGGCCCGGCCATCCGTTCAACGCGCCGCACGCCGCCGCGGTTCGCGTGCTTGCCGAAGGCCTGTGCGAACTGGGTCTGCTCAAGGGCAGCGCGGATGCCGCGATTGCCGACGAAAGCTACAAGCGCTTCTTTCCGGCCAAGACCGGCCACTGGCTGGGCATGGACGTGCACGACGTCGGTGACTATCGAGTCGGCGGCGAGTCGCGCGTGCTCGAGCCCGACATGGTGCTGACCGTCGAACCCGGCCTTTATATTCCGCCGGACGATCGTTCGGTGGCCGAGCGCTGGCGCGGCATCGGCATCCGCATCGAGGACGATGTGGCAGTCACGCGCGACGGTAACGAAGTGCTGACCGAGCGCATGCCGAAAGAGGCCGAGGCGATCGAGGCTCTGCTTGCGGCGCGCTGAGTGTGGACTGGCAATTCTTTATCGCTGACGCCGCCCGCATTACCTCGTTGCGAAGGGCGACTGCGGCGGGACAACAGTGGGCGCCGCCAAGGCGGGCGTAAGCTGGCGCGACGTCGAGCGGACGGCAACGGCCGGATGGGGATGTGGCGCGAACAGCAGCCAGCCGAGCAGCACCAGAAAGGCGATCTTGGCCAACGCCACGACGGCTACCTCGACCACCACCCGACGCAGCGGTCGCTTGGCGTGCACGTGGCGGTAATGGCGATAACTGGATGGCGAACGGTCGATGCGATGATGCTCCGTGCATTGGCTCTTAAGATTGCGCTCGGCGTAGCCGCATGGTCGATAAAGTTGTGCCGGATCAGCGCGACGAGGTTGGGCGCAACGATCTAGCGGGCACCGCTTGATTTCGTTGTGCGGGCGAGGGGTCGCGCACGCGAACGAAGACCTCAGCTCAACAGCGCGAACGCATCGCGCGTCAGGTTCTCCGGTGCGTCGTTGGTGCATACGACGTCGTCCTCAATGCGAATGCCGCCGAACTTTCGGAACGCATCAACCTTGTTCCAGTTGATGTCGCTGGCGACGGGTTTGCCACGAAGTTCTTCCAGCAGCATGTCGATAAAGTAAAGGCCCGGCTCGATGGTCACCACCATGCCGGGTTCCAATGCACGCGTCATGCGCAGATACGGATGGCCGTCTGGACGGCTGATCGTGCCGCCGCGTTCGCTCTGCTGGAAGCCGGCTACGTCGTGCACCTGCAGGCCGATCGGATGGCCGAGCCCGTGCGGCATGAACGTGCCGGTGACGCCCGAGGCCACGGCGCTTTCCGCGCTCATGCGGATGAAGCCGTGTTCGCGCAGCACCTCAGCCAGCACGTGGTGCGCGTGGATGTGCAGCTCGGGATAGCTCTGGCCCGCGCGCACCTTGGCCGCAAAGCCCTGCTGAGCCCGGTCGACGCTATCGATCAAAGTCTGGAATTCGGCGGCGTCGGCCGCAGCGTAGGTGCGGGTGATGTCGCTGGCATAACCGGAGGCGCTGGCGCCGGCATCGATTAGGAACGAGTGGCTCTGCGCCGGCGCCTTGCGATCAAAGTTCGTGTAATGCAATACGGCGCCGTGTTCGTTGAGCCCGACGATACTTGCATACGGCAACTCCGCGTCGCTTTGGCCGGCGGCGGCCAGATACGCCATATGGATGCCGAACTCGCTTTCACCGGCGCGAAACGCCTGCTCTGCGGCTCGGTGCGCACGCGTGCCGGTACGACTGGCTTCGCGCATGAGCTCCAGTTCGTACGGCGTCTTGTAGCTGCGATACCAGTGCAGGTAGTCGAGCACGGCCGGCGGATTGTTTGCCTCGATGCCGTCCATCGCCGCATAACCCGCGGCAATCACCGCGCGTTTGCCGCCAGGCAACTGCGCAACCGCCTCGGCCGCGGTACGCACGATGCTGATATCGAACGCGTCGACCCAGTAGCCGGTCGGGGCATCCGGCACCACGTGCCAGTAATCGCGCGGCTGCAGAAAGATCAGCTTGGGTCTCTTGCCAGGCGTGTAGACGACCCAGCTGCCCGGCGCGTCGGTCAGCGGCAGCCAGTGCTTGAAGTGCGGGCTGACGATGAAAGGCTGATCCTGATCGTCGAGAAACTTGCGCAGCGGCATGCCGGCGGCGATCAGCAAATGCTCGAAGCCGGCCAGCGCCAGCGCGTTATCGGCGCGCTCGCGCAGCGTGCTGAGATGATCGGGATAGAGCGAGGCGAGATTGGCGGCAGACATGGACTTTCCTGCAGATGAGCGCCGCGGCGTGAGCATCACGCGAGGCCTGACTGCCAATCATAAGCCGATACGACGCGCGCATCATGGCGCGACATCATGGCGCGAAGGCTGTCTTGTCCTCAGTCGCTCATTGCGTCCAAACGCTCAGTTCCGGTCGAGCCAGCCGTGCAGCCGCTCGGCGTCGGTATCGCTGATCGCCACGATCCGGTAGCCCGCCCACACCTGGCCCGGGCTGGCCGCATGGTCGTGCCACTGTTCCTGGATGCCGACTTCGATCAGCGCAGCGGAGCCCAAGTCCTGTCCCGACTCGGGCAGCGGCAGCTTCACCTGGAACAGCGCTTCGCTGCGCGGCGCCTGGGTGCTGATCAGCAGCATGCCGTTGCTGGAAAGATTGCCCACATAGCCCATCATGCGGCCGCTGATGGCGTCGGTGACCTGGGCGGGAAAGGTCACGCGCTTGCGTTCGATGCGGCGCTTTTCGCCGTAGCCTTCGCGGATATTCATGGGTGCTCTGACTCCTGTCGTTGTTTCTGCCCCAAGGTAGCGGGCTGACGCAGGTTACCGGTAAGGCTGCGCCAGGCACGGTCGAGCAGGCCTTCGCGCTGCGCCGGCACTTCGCTGACGCGTCCGGCCACGATTTCGTGCGCGAGCTGCGCAATATTCATTTCCTCGCCGCGCTGGCCACGCTGGGTTACCAGCAAGCAGCGGCCGGATATCGGCGAATGCCAAACCAGCTTGCGTCGTACCATGCGCCCGCTGGCGGGATCGATAAATTCGAACCAGCTGCCGAAGGGCAGGTCGCGCAGGTGCTGCTGCATGGCGAGCTCGCGCGGATCGATCGTGGCCTCCTGCGCAATCTCCGGAACCGAAGATTCCGCGTTGACGCTTTCGCCCAGACGCTGATGCTGCTTCAGCCGCAGCGCCAGATCGGTGGTGCTGGGCAGGTCGATATTGGCATCCGGATCGTCCAGCCCCAGCAGCCGTTGCGCGACCTGCACGGCTTCTTCGGCGTGCATGCCGATCTGCTGCAGGCCTACCTCCACATCGACCTGCAGCTGGTCGACATCGCGTATCGGCAGACGGCCTAGCAGCTGGTCGGTGATCGCCAGCTGTGCCTCGAACGCGCCGCTGTGTTCGCCGTGGCGCA
>CAIKJM010000523.1 GCA_903827735.1 uncultured Rhodanobacter sp.
CCGACGGACGAAGCACTCGGCGATTTTCCGTCTGCGGGTAGGATGACGTCACACAGCGCTGCCGCCAGCAAGCGCTGCGCCGGCGTAAACGTCAGCGGCCAAAGCTCTCCCGGATGATACGGATCAATAAGCTTAGGATCGGTGCCGTAGGGTTTGCCGTGCTGCGCGGCGGCACTGACCGCCGCCGTGGATCCAGCGCGCGCAAATCCCAGCGGCCAAGCAGCGGAAGCGGCGAGCATCCATTTGAGCGATGTTCGGCGATCCATCAGAGCTCCTTGCGCTGCATGCGATCGAGAATATGGTCAGCCACTCGCCAGGCGTTGGCCATAATCGTAAGGGTCGGGTTCTTGTCAGCGTTTGACGGAAGCGGGGAGCCGTCGGCAACGAAAAGGTTTTTTACATCCCAAGCCTGGCACCACTTGTTTACGACTGAAGTCTGCGGATCGTCACCCATCATCGCGCCGCCCACCTCGTGAATGATGCTGCCTCCCGGCGAGATCGCCTTTGCGCCGTCTTTTTCAGCGGGCTTCTGTAGCCGCCCACCCATCGCGTCGACGAGTTCAGCGAAGGTTTTCTGCATATGCGCCGCCTGCCGCGTTTCGTGTTCGGACCATTGCCAGTGAAAGCGCAGCACGGGAATGCCCCAGCGATCCTTGACGTGCGGATCGATCTCGCAAAACGACTGCTCGTTCGGAATCATCTCGCCGCGTCCGGAAAAGTAGACCATCGAACCGTAGTAGCGGCGCATGTCTGCCTTTAGCGCGCTGCCGTAGCTGCCGCCGGTAAGCCATTCCGATCCGGCGAAATGAAACGCCTCCGGCATGCGCTTGCCGCCAAAAAATTCGATGTGATATCCGCGGGGAAATCCCAGCGCGCCGGCTTTGTGCGCCTTGTAATTCCACCAGGGCACATACATGGCGCCGCCGGTGGCGCCCTCTTCGTTGAGCGGCGGCAGATTCTCGAGTGCGGGAATCTGCGCAGCCATGTCGCTGCCCACGGTATCCATAAGGTATTTGCCGACTTTGCCGTTCGAATTAGCGACGCCCTGCGGGAAAAGCGGGGAGGTCGAATTGAGCAGAATGCGCACCGTTTCGCAGGCACTCGCCGCAAGTACTATCACGCGGCCAGAAACCTGCATCGACGTGCCGGAACGCTTGTCGACAAAGCGCACGCCCGACGCGCGGCCATCTTTGGCGATGGTAACTTCGGCCGCCATAGCGTCGGTAACAATATCCAGCCTGCCCGTGGCAAGCGCAGGCGGAAGGTGCACCGTCGTCGACTGATAGTTCGCGCGAATCGAGCAACCGCGTCCGCAGGGCGTCGACCAGATGCAGGCCGAACGTCGCTTCATGTCGTCGGCGATGATGGCCTGTGCCGAGGGATTGCCGGGATGCAGCTTCGCGGGCAGGTTTTCCCAATCCATCCGCTGCGTCAGCACGGCACGATGGCAGGCAATGGTCGGTATGCCGAGCTTGCCGGAGTATTTCTTTATCAGCAGATCACTCACGATAGGTTTGGGTGGAGGCATCAGCACCCCCGCCGGCGAATCCGGCGTGTTCTCAAGGCCTTCATTGGTGCCATAGATGCCGATCAACATCTCCACCTTGTCGTAGTACGGCGCCATGTCCTGATAGGCGATCGGCCAGTCGAAACCCAGCCCGTCGCGCGAGCGCGGCTTGAAATCGTAAGGACCATTGCGAAGCGAGATGCGCCCCCAGTGGTTGGTTCGTCCGCCCAGCATGCGGGCCCGCCACCACTCGAAGCGCTTGGCCGGATCCGTGCTGGCCTGCACGTATGGCTCACCGGGAACCTGCCAGCCGCCGTCGACCGTTGCATCGTAGAATCCAAACGGCTTTTCCGGCGTGCCGGAACCACGCAAAGGCGCCATCTCGGGGGTCTGGAACATTGGCGTCTCCAGCAGCGGATCGTATTTCCTGCCTGCTTCGAGCATCAGAACGCGCGCTCCACTCATGCTGAGCGAATAAGCCATCTGGCCTCCGCCGGCACCGGAGCCGACCACGATGGCGTCGTAGCTCTTTCGCGTGGCGGTAGCCGCATCCACAAACGGCATGCTTAGGACCTCCGTGTGGCTTTCAACACCGGCCTTGTCTCCGCGTGCACGGGGGAGAGCTGGGTGATGCTGTTGAGAAAGCTGAGCGCCATGCGGTCGCCGTTGAATTGCACGGTAACGGTATCGAAATGCGGTGTTTCGTAGTAACGCCACTGCATTTGCAGGGTGTCTTGATCCGTCCAGGCACAGGCGGCAGCGAGTTTGGCCGGCCGCTTGGTGGCTGTGTACGCGCCGACCAGCTCGGTGAACTCGGGCGGTGTGCCGGGCAGCAGCGTTTCGCCGTCGATCCATTGCCTGATGCCGCAGGTAATCACGTAGATCGCGTGCGCGGTAGCAAACGTGATCCGGCACGAAGCAGACTGAAATTCCAACGCCACGCGGAGGATCTCCAAGGCGTTCGGTTCTACCGTATACACCACGGACTGCGTGTGCTTGGGCGAACGATCGGCGCCCGATGGGAGACTCAGCTGCAGCTTATCGAGTTCGCTCTGCAGCAGCTTGCGCGATGTGACGTCGGCCGGCAGCGCCGCGTTGTGGATGCCTGGCAATAGATGGTCCCAGACCAGGTTGAGCAAGCCCTGCATATCGAGCGTGCGGCTGGTGATAACGATAACGGCGTCGAGGTCGGGCAACACGACGCAGAACTGGCCGAATGCTCCGTCCCCGCGGTAGGCGTTATGCCGGCAACGCCAGAACTGGTAGGCGTAACCTTGATGCCAGTCGCTGGTCTGCTTGAGCTGATTCAGGTTCTGCTGCGGTCCGGCGGGCTGTTGAATTTTGAAACTGGTCGCCTGTTCGATCCATGCGGCGGGTAGCAGTTGACGACCTTTCCATAGGCCTTTTTGCAGATAGAACTGTCCGAAACGATAAACCGCATCGGTGGTGGCGCTCAGACCCCAACCGCCGGTATTTATGCCTTTCGGACAAACCGCCCAGCGCATTTCAGCCAGGCCCAGCGGCTCGAAAAAACGGGGACGAAGATAGTCGACCAGCTTTTGCCCGGAGACTTTCTGCACGATCGCCGAAAGCATGTAGCTGGCCGCGCTGTCATAGAGAAACGCGGTTCCTGGACGAAATTCGATCGGCAGTGACAAAAACGTCGTCACCCAATCCTGGGTGTGGGTAACCGACGGCGTGGAATCGCTGGCGTGTCCCACCGACATGGTCAGGAGATGCTCAACGCGCAGCGCGGCGAGATTTTCGCTGATCTGCTTCGGCCGCTGATCGGGGAAAAAATCGATCACTTTATCCGACAGCTTCAGCCGGCCATCGGCTACCGCAAACCCGACCGCTGTCGATGTGAAGCTCTTGCTTAGTGAATACAGCAGCTGTGGGGCTTGTGCTCGGTAAGGACGCCACCATCCCTGTGCCGCTATTTGACCCGCGCGCGCTACTAGAAAGCTGTGCACTTCTATATGGCTTTGGGCGATAGCGTCGAGAAAATCGCGTACCGCCTGCGGCGATACTCCCAACCGTTCGGGGCTTGCGCCAGTCGCCATGCCCGTTGGAAAAACATATCCGATATCGAACATCGAGACGATCGCGCCCAGACTGGCGCGCTGTAAAAATAGCCGACGTCCTTTCCTCACGACTACGCAGCCCTCGGCAAGATAAGTTCGATGCTCACAGTGTGTACTTCACCGTGAGGTAGGCGCTGCGCGGTGTCTGCGGCTGGAAGGCATTGTTCATGACATAGCCGGCGCGATTGGTCAGGTTGTCGACGTTCAGACGAAAATCGAACTGGCCTATCGCGTAACCGACGAATGCAGATACCTGCATCAAGCCTGGTATGCGCACGTCGTAATGCCAGTCCGACGCCAGCACACCTCGCGTCGATGTTTGGGCGTGCAGCCAGCCGCCGAAGTACAGTCCTCCCAGCGGCCCTTCTTGGATGGTGTACTTCCCTGTAAGGTTGCCTGCCTGCCGTGGCGTGGAGGGAAAACGCAGACCAATCTCCTGCGGTACGCCCGGATAGGCCAGATACTTGGCAACCGCCAGATCGGTAAAGTTCACAGACAGCTGCAGGCTCTTCGACGGCGTCCAGTTCACTTCAGCTTCGCTGCCCTGCGTGCGCCCGATACCGCCAAGGTTATAGAGCACCAGCTCGCCATTCATGCCTTGATGCGAATAGTCTGGCGTAGCGATATTGGCCAAATCGTCGCGAAAGAACGAGACGGTGCTGGTCAACTTTCCGTCCAACCATTCCGTCTTGAATCCAAACTCCTTGCCGGTTCCTTTGGCCGGAGGAACGACCTGGGTGGAACCTGGTTCCGTTAACCCGGACGGCGTAAACGATTTTGAATAATTGAGATAGAAGGACGTCTGACCGAATGCCGAATCGGGTGAGAACGGCTTTGCCAGCAGGCCGATCTGTGGCGTGGTATCGCTGACCGCCGCACCGCTACTCACAGTCTTGGTAAACCGCGCTCCGATCAGTGCCCGCAGACGATCATCGAAGGCGGACATCTGCTCGGCAAAGTAGTAAGCGTGCGTGTGCGTGATGCCGGACTCGCCCGAATGGATATCAGGCATTGGGTTCGCCGCATAACGTGCGTTGTACTCGTTCTGCAGCAGCAACGGCCCGTCTGTAAAGAAGTTCCACGGCTGGCCGTTGGCGTCGATCTGCGGGCCGCCGATCCAGCCGTTCAAATAATCGGAACGGCTCATCGAGTACTGCGCACCGATCAGCAGCTCGTGACTGAGGAAACCGGTCTCAAAGTCGATCGCCGTTTCAAGTTTGTTTTCCCAGCCGGTGCCCGCCTGATCAGCCTTCAAAAAGCCGGAGACGAGCCCGGCATTGCCATCGGGACCCAGCACCTTGGCACCGCTTTGCAGTAGCGCTAAAAGATTCCAGGTGAAGTGCGAATAGGCGAAATCGTCACGAATTTGAACGTGATCGTTAACCTTCCAGTTCAGTTCGGTGCTCCAGAAGTCGTTGCGCTGATCGTTGTAGTTCTGTGGGCCAAGGACGTTGTATCTCACGCCGCCGGGGAGGTACTGCGGTACGGTGATGGTTTGCGGCGG
This sequence comes from uncultured Rhodanobacter sp., assembly GCA_903827735.1. Taxonomy (GTDB): domain Bacteria; phylum Pseudomonadota; class Gammaproteobacteria; order Xanthomonadales; family Rhodanobacteraceae; genus Rhodanobacter. The sequence goes on from CAIKJM010000523.1 coordinate 5,096, forward strand.
CTCGTTGGGGCCGAACGTCTGGGCGACGTAGTCATCGAGATAGGTGTATTGATTGAGACCAGATCCGATAAATCCGGGATGGCTGACCGGCAGCGTGGAAACCTGATTCTGGTTGTTGATGTTGCGATAGTTGACGTTGATGCTCAGCGAATCGATGGGCTTGTAGGTCAAACCAAGGATGAGCGTGCGCTCGTCCTGCTTTGTCCAATCGACGTAACCATCGGCATTTTTATAGTAGGCATCTACTAGGTACGCGAGCTTGTCCGTGGCCGGTCCGGTAGAGAAAAACTCACCGCTGCCATATTCGTAGCTGCCCACCTCACCCTGAACGTAGGTGGTCGGCGTAAAGGACGGCTTCTTGTAGATGATGTTGATCGATCCGCCCGGCGGCACGTTGCCGTTGAACACGGCCGAAGGTCCTTTCAATACTTCGATACGATCCACACCCACGCTTGAACCGAGGCCAGAGGCAATCCCAAGGGAATCGAAGCCGTCGATCTGCGGCGCCACGGGATATCCGCGAACGCTAAAATCGGTCAGAACTTCACCGCTATTGCTTTGCCCGGTCACGCCGGGCAGCGAGCCGATCGCATCCATGATCTGCGATGACCCGGTGTCCTTGAGGAACTGACTTGTAATAGTGGAAATGGAAATTGGCGTATCGATCAGGTCGGTGACCACACCGGTAGCGCTGGTCGCTGCGCTGGCGTGATAGCCGACGACTTTCACCTCGCCCAGCAAGGTCGGCTTTTTCTGCGTGTCATCCTTCTTCCCCGCAGAGTCCTTCGCTGCTTGATCGCTGGATTGCGCGCTCGATGCGCTGGCCGTGTCTTGCGGCTTGGTATCGGCGGGCACACTGGCATCCGACCAGGCCACCGACGAGTTCACGAGTAGGGTCAAAAGTAACGACCGACGAATGGCAACGGACAGCTTTGACGAACAGCTTAGACGCTTGGCCTGCATCACCATCCCCTCTCAATCATGCTGGTTAAACCCCGTATCTGCCGACGTGGCACATGGCGCATGACGAACGCCATGACGCGGAAGTTGAGCGATTAACCCATGACGCGCCGACCTGCGACCACGCGTGAATTAGCCCGGATGCAATACCGGATTAATAAAGTTCTGCCTCGTCGCGCAGGGGCACTATCGACTTGCTGCGAAGCACCAGTTCAAACGATAGACGCAGGAATAAACCCGCTCACTAAAATTTCAGCTCTAAACGACTCGACGCGCACGTTTTTTTGCGCAGTGCAGCGAAAGGCATGCGAGCGCATGTGGGGTTGCTCGGCCGGCCAGTAAGAGCAAGAAAGCGTGAGCGAAAAACGTGCGATGCATCAGAACCACACTCGATACATAAACGTGTGTGGCGTTCAACGAGAAAGATCGTGTCGATCGAGTGTCCATCGTCGAGTCAAATCATCGCAATCAGGCATCACCACTGCTGCTTTGTACCTTGCATTTTCTACAAGCCGGGAATAGAACTTAAAAATAAACGACGGGCCGATAAAAATTAGCCGGCCAGGACCGGGGAGATAATCGTGGAACCGAAGTTCGAAACGGTCGAAGTCGACGCCGCCAGTTCATTTCGCAGCATGTGGTATGCATGCGAACGATTGGCCGACAACCACACCTGGCACTATCACCCGGAATTCGAACTAACCTGGCTCTTACACAGCCACGGCACCCGCTTTGTCGGCGACAGCATCGAACCTTATCGCGCGGGTGACCTCGTGCTAATCGGGCCAAATTTGCCGCATTGTTGGCACGATGAAAGCGAGGGCGGCAGCGAGAGGCCAGAGGCCATCATCGTTCAGTTCGGCGCCGAAACGTTCGGCGGCGGGTTTCTTGACCTGCCAGAGTTTGATCCGATCAGGCAGCTGCTTCGCGCGTCCAAATGCGGTCTGCACATCGAAGGAGAAACTGCCTGCCGCGTGCAGCAGCGGATGCGTAGCCTTATGCAAAAAAAAGGCATGGCGCGCCTGCTTGGACTGCTGGATATCCTGCACCTGTTGGCTGAAGCAGAAGATGACCTGCGATTTCTGGCCAGCGTCGACTATCACATTACCAATGACATCACCGAAATCAACCGACAGCGGATTGAGCTGATTCACCGCTACATCCGCGAGAATCTCGGCAACGATATCAATCAGGCTTACGTGGCAAAGCTGATCGGGCTGACGCCGCCGGCGTTCAGTCGTTTCTTTCGCCAAGCGACCGGACAAACCTTCGTCGGATTCGTCAATATTCTGCGCATCAACGAGGTGTGCCGCAGGATGACCGAGAGCAACGAGTGCATCACGAACATTGCAATGAACTGCGGCTATAACAACATTGCCAATTTCAATCGCCAGTTTCTCGCGCTCAAAGGCATGAACCCGACACAGTTTCGCGAACGTCACCTGCGCCTGAAGCAAAACGCCATTCTTTTCGCTTCCGAACACGCAGCCTCGCGGCGTATTCTCGATGGCTGCGTGGTCAGTATGGCCAGTTCGGCAGGGTGAATACTCCGCCGTCCACGCCGAGGGCCTGGCCGGTGATGAAACTCGCTCTGTCGCTGGCGAGAAAGAGCACCGCGTTGGCCACATCAGTGGGTGTTCCGATGCGACGAAGCGGCGTAATGTCCGACCAGGTCTTTCGGTAGTCATGCACTTCGCGTCGCGTGCGCTCGATTTCGATGGCGCCAGGGGCGACGCAGTTGACGGTGATGCCAAACGGCCCCAACTCGGCAGCGGCGCTGCGCGTGAGTTGATCGATACCTGCTTTGGAGGCCGAATAGTCGACCAGATTGGGGAACGGAATTTTGTTGCAGCCTGAGCCGATGTTGACGATAGCTCCTCGCTGTCGAGCGGAAATCATTAGCCGTGCCGCCTTCTGCGTGTTCAAGAAGCAGCCCTTCAGATTCGTGCGGATCACCTTATCCCAGTCGGACTCATCTAGGTCCAGTAATGCACTCAGTGTCTGGACGCCTGCATTGTTCACAAGCAGTTGCGGCGCGCTTTCGAAATAGCGCTGGGCTTGGTCGAAGAACAGCTCCACCTGTTCGCGAATGCCCGCATCGCAGCGCTCGACCCACAAGCGACGCCGCAAGTCATCGGCCTCAGAGGCAAACGGATCGTCGCTGCCATCGCCAAGAATATGACTGACGGCGACATGCCAACCCTCGCGGGCCAGTGTCAGGACGATCTCCCGTCCTATGCCGGAAACGCCACCGGTAACGACCGCCCATTTGATCACTGCGCTCATCTCGTCGCTCA
>CAIKJM010000524.1 GCA_903827735.1 uncultured Rhodanobacter sp.
GCGCCTGCGGCAGCTGGGCGACGCGGCCGACCACCGCGAAATCCTGGCCTTCCAGCGCGCGCGGCAAGCGCGCATCCATCCCCGCCGCGCCCCGCCAGGAAGCCCAGGCAACGCCGAGCAGCACGCATGACAGCCAGCGCCAGCGTGGACATCGCCAGCCAAGCAGCAAGGCAACGAGCAGCAGCGCAACAAGCAACGTAGATGACGGCAGACGCGGCAGCCACTGAACGAACAACACGCCAGCCAGCAGCGTCAGCGCTGCGGTAACCACCGTCGGCATTGCCGTGCTTTGCGCCACGCGGCTTGCTCCGCATCGTCCGTAATGCCGACGAGCCTAACGCGGCAAGGCGCGGCCAGAGGACGAAATGCGTGTAGGCCATGGCCGCGTAAGCTCGCGACGACCCGGTGGGATCGATGCCGTCAGACGCGAGCGTTTTCCTGCAGTACGCCGTTGTGCAAGGTCAGCGTGCGATCCATCCGCGCAGCCAGGCGGCTGTCGTGCGTCACCAGAACGAAGCTGGTGCCGATCTCGCGATTGAGCTCGAGCATCAGCGCATAGACCTGCGCGGCATTGGTCTCGTCGAGATTGCCCGTGGGCTCATCGCCCAGCACGCAGGCCGGCCGGGTGACCAGCGCGCGGGCAACGGCGCAGCGCTGCCGCTCGCCGCCGGACATTTCCGACGGCTTGTGGTGCGCGCGGGCGCCCAGCCCCACTCTCTCCAGCAACGCTGACGCATGCTTTTGCGCCTCGCCGATGGCCGTGCCGCGAATCAGCAGGGGCATGCAGACGTTTTCCAGCGCGGTGAATTCGGGCAGCAGATGGTGGAACTGATAGATGAAACCGAGCGAGCGATTGCGCACCCGGCCGCGCTCGGCGTCGGAGAGTTTCGACAGCACGCGGCCGTCCACTTCCACTTCGCCCGCAGTCAGCGTGTCCAGGCCGCCGATGATGTGCAGCAAGGTGCTTTTGCCCGACCCGGAGGCGCCGACGATCGACATCGTCTCGCCACGTTTCAGGGTAAAGCTGACGTCACTCAGCACGTCGGTGCGCAGGCCGCCTTCGTCATAAGTCTTGGCAACGTGGCTGGCGCGCAGCACGAAGTCGCTGTTCGTGGCGGTCGATGCAGCAGTGGTCGATGAAGCGTTCATGGCGGTCTTATTCATAGCGCAGCGCCTGGGCCGGCTGCGTGCGGGAGGCGCGCCAAGCCGGGTACAGCGTGGCCAGCAGCGAGAAGGCAAACGTCAGCAAGGTCACCCACATCACGTCGTGCCAGTCCAGCCGGCTGGGCACCTCGCTGATGTAGTAAACGTCGGGCGAGAGAAAGGTCACGTTGAAGGTGTGCTCGATCCACTTGATGATGCCCGGCAGCTTCCACGACAGCAGCGAACCCAGGCCCACGCCGAAAGCGATACCGACCACACCGACCAGCACGCCCTGCACCATGAACATGCCCATGATGCTGCGCGGCGTGGCGCCCAGCGTGCGCAGGATCGCGATATCGGCCTGCTTGTCGGTGACCAGCATCATCAGCATCGAGATCAGGTTGATCACCGCCACCAGGATGATCAGCGAGAGGATCACGAACATCACCATCTTTTCCATCGACAGCGCGGCGAAGAGATTGGCGTTGGTGTCTTTCCAGGTCTGCACGCGATAGACCTGCCCCAGCGTGTCGGCCAGCTGCCTTGCGACGGGGCCGGCGTTGAATAGATCGTCGAGCTTGAGGCGGATGCCGGTCGGGCCGTCCAAGGTACTAAGCCGCTCGGCATCTTCAATATTGACCAACGCCAGGCCCGAATCGAACTGCTCCATGCCCATCTCGAATATGCCGACGACATGGAAACTGCGCGAGAGAGGCACGCCCCCCATCGGGGTCGGCCGGAAATTATTCACCAGCACAAGAACACGGTCGCCGACGGTCACGCCAAGTGACAGTGCCAGCTCTTTTCCAAGCACGATGTTCCAACTGAGCGGAGTCAGATCATTCAACGATCCTTGAACCATATGCTTGCCAATGTCGTCGACTTTTGGCTCCTGCGCGGGCTCTATACCCCGCAAGATGGCGCCGTTTGCGTGCTGGGCGCTGAAGTAAGCCTCGGTTTCTACATACGGCGCCGCACCCAGCACGTGCGGATTGGCCTCGGCGGTTTTCAGCGCCCGCGGCCAGTCCTGCACGCTTTCGTTGATGCCGGAAATGGTCGCGTGCGACACCGCGCCAAGGATGCGGTCGCGCATCTGAAAATCGAAGCCGTTCATCACCGACATCACGGTAATCAGCGCAATCACGCTGATCGCAATGCAGACGATCGATACCGTCGAAATAAACGAAATGAACTGGTTGCGCCGCTTGGCGCGGGTGTAGCGCAGGCCGATAAAGAGTTCGAGCGGTCGAAACATGGCAACCTGATCTGTGGGGGCCGAGAGAATAAAGCCGATCAACCGGCCATCGGAGCTGCATCACGGTAACGCATAGACCGCGCCGACGCGGCAGAGTGCCCGAAGCGGCTGGGAGCGGCAAGTCGGCCGATCGCCGTGCGCCGCTGGCGGAAACATCAAGCGCGTGCGGACGAATCCTCCGATTGAAGGGTCGCCAGCCGCATGCGCAGCCGACGGCGAATGTCGGCATCGCTATTGTCCGGCGCCAGCAGCAGGCTATGCGTACCGTGCTTCGCCGTTTTCAGCCGCAGCAGCACCAGCGCGCCGAGCACGCGGAACGACGCCAGCGTGGCCGGAAGATCGTCATGCGAGGTCATATGCAGCGTCCAGCTGTCGTCGGCAGCCCAGCCGGCGGCCGAAACGGGCGACTGCGCGATGCGTCGAACCGCTCGCACAGCGGCCACCAGCACGAGCAGCGAGAGAAGGATCTTCACCCACCAGACCAGCGCGCCGAGCAACACCGCGAGCACGGCCAGCGCGGCAACGCCGATCAGAACGAAGCGATACCCGGGCGAAGGCCGGTATTCAAAGCCGATGGCGGGCGCGGATGTCATCGATGATGACCTGCCAGTCCTGGCGCTCCGGCCGCGCGTGGCCCATCACCCAGTCCCACAGATCGGGATCCTGCGCATCGAGCAGTTCGTCGAAGGCCTGCTGCTGGGCGGCGTCGGCCGTGGCGAAACGCTCGTCCAGCCAGCCGCCGAACAGCGCATCGAGTTCACGCGTGCCGCGTCGGGTGCGCCAGCGCAGCCGGTTGAGTCGGGCGTCGCTACTCACAGCTCATGGGACCGATGCTGCTCTCTGATGGCATCTGCCTTGATTGCGCCGTGAAGTTCGCCAAGCGACATGTGTAATGCATCAGGAATGCGTCGAGCAAAGGTCTTTGGCATTCGCCCTGCCAGCGAAATAAGCAGAAGCATTGGCAACCAAACCGATCCAATCAATACGGAAGACCAAGCTGTCCAACGGGCGATGGCTAAATCAGCGCGTAGATTTGGCCATGCCTGGCAAACGCCCATGATGGCAAACAACGCCATAAAAGCCGCTAATAGCCTAGCCCTCGAGCTCGCACGTGGCAGTTTCAAAAACCATGCGTACATTGGCAATCCTTGTCACAACAAGCTGCGAGCTTCGAGCTTACGCCGAACGACGCTCCACCATCAGCTTCTTGATTTCCGCAATCGCCTTGGCCGGGTTGAGGCCTTTCGGGCAGGTGCGCGTGCAGTTCATGATGGTGTGGCAACGGTAGAGCTTGAACGGGTCTTCCAAATCATCCAAACGCTCGCCGGTGGCTTCATCGCGGCTGTCGACGATCCAGCGGTAGGCCTGCAGCAGGATCGCCGGGCCGAGGTATTTGTCACCGTTCCACCAGTAGCTCGGGCAGCTGGTCGAGCAGCAGGCGCAGAGGATGCACTCGTACAGGCCGTCGATCTTCTTGCGCTCTTCCGGCGACTGCAGACGCTCACGACCGGGCGTCGGGCTTTGCGTGCGCAGCCAGGGCTTGATCGAGGCGAACTGGGCATAAAAGTGCGACAGGTCGGGCACCAAATCCTTCACTACCGGCATATGCGGCAGCGGGTAGATCTTGACGTCGCCGGAGTAGCAGTCGGCCGAGGCCATGGTGCAGGCCAGCGTGTTGGTGCCGTCGATGTTCATCGCGCACGAACCGCAGATACCTTCGCGGCAGGAGCGGCGCAGGGTCAGCGTGGGATCGATCTCGTTCTTGATCTTCAGCAGCGCGTCCAGAACCATCGGACCGCACGACTCCATGTCGACTTCGTAGCTGTCGATACGCGGATTTTCGCCGTCGTCCGGCGACCAGCGGTACACGCGGAACGTGCGCGGCTTTTTCGCGTTCTTCGCCGGAAAATGCTTGCCGGGCTTGATCTTGGAATTTTTGGGTAGCGTGAACTCGGCCATGACACCTGTCCCTGACGGATTAGCTCGCGTCAAATTTGAGGGAATTACAAAATTCGTGGTACGTGCGGCGCAATGCTTCGGTGTACTGGTTTTGAGTGGTGGAAAGTGCGCATTCGTAATAGGCGCCCTTGTCCTGAAACACGATGTTGTCTGAAATCATGTCCATAATCTCAGCGCTTTTTCCATCTTTTTGTATTGCAAAAAAATCCGCAATAGCCCGTTCGCGCGATGCCGATTCGACAGCTAGTCTTCCTGAGATAACTGTTTTATGCGGCAGCACAACAAACGTTCCCGGAGGCGCCTTGATAAAATCCGACATTCGGTCTTGCAGGTAGTCATCTAACGAGGTCGGAACAGATGTTCCGATCATCTGATGCAGACTGACAGGCACTCCGCCCTGCTTGGGCAAGCATGAGAGCACGCTGGCAGATTCTCTTCCCATTGCAAGCGATCCTCGAGAATCGCAGACCCATCCCAGCGGCACCTTGGCTGCAATGGAAGATTGTGGAAGAAGAACATAATTCTTTACTTCGGCATTTTTTCCTTCGGCCGCCATAGCATTGCTGCATGTCATCGCCGTCAAAACGATCACGGAGCAACAAACGGCTGCTGAGAGAATTTTTTGCATCAGTAAACGCGCTTCTTCGGTGGAACTACCTCAACCTCGTCAGTCATGGTGTACATATGCACCGGGCGGTAGTCGAAGCGGGTTTTGCCCGCGTCGTCCACCCAAACCAAGGTGTGCTTCTGCCACTCGTGATCGTCGCGATCGGGGAAATCTTCGCGCGCATGCGCACCGCGGCTTTCCGGACGCTGCAGGGCCGAGTGCATCGTAGCCACCGACTGCGCCAGCAGGTTGGAAAGCTCGAGCGTTTCGATCAGGTCGGAGTTGAAGACCATCGAGCGGTCGCTGACGCTCACGTCGGCGAAGGAATCGTAAATTTCGGAAATCTGCTTGCTGCCCTCGGCCAACGTTTCACCGGTGCGGAAGACGGCCGCATCCTTCTGCATCGAAGCCTGCATCGCCGCGCGGATCTTTGCCGTCGGCGTGCTGCCCTTGGCATGGCGCAGGTTATCGAAGCGGGTGAGCGCTTTGTCCAGCACGCTGGCAGGCAGATCCTTATGGCTTGCGCCCGGCTTGATGATTTCGGCGCACTTGTTAGCTACGGCGCGACCGAACACCACCAGGTCGAGCAACGAGTTCGAACCCAGGCGGTTGGCGCCGTGCACCGACACGCACGCCGCTTCACCGATGGCGAACAGGCCCGGCACGACGGCGTCGTTGTCGTCACCCTTCTTGGTCACGACTTCGCCGTGATAGTTGGTCGGGATGCCGCCCATGTTGTAGTGGACGGTCGGCAGTACCGGAATCGGCTCCTTGGTCACGTCGACACCGGCGAAAATGCGCGCGCTTTCCGAGATGCCCGGCAGACGCTCATTGATCACTTCCGGTCCAAGGTGCATCAAGTTCAGATGGATGTGGTCCTTGTCTTTGCCGACGCCGCGACCCTCGCGGATCTCAATCGTCATGGCGCGGCTGACCACGTCACGCGAGGCCAAGTCCTTGGCGTTGGGCGCGTAGCGCTCCATGAAACGCTCGCCTTCAGAGTTGGTCAGATAACCACCCTCACCGCGCACA
>CAIKJM010000525.1 GCA_903827735.1 uncultured Rhodanobacter sp.
GACACCTGCTTGATCTGTGGCAGTAGCGCGGCGACGGATTCGGCCGGAATGATTTCCAGGCGCAGTCCTTCGCGCCCGAGTTTGTTGACCGTATTGCGCAGCACCTTTTTGGACTTGCCATCCAGATTGAAGCCGTCCAACCGCACGCGCGCCTCTTCACCGATCTTCAGCAGGTTCATGCCTACTTCGAGATATAGATCGAGATCCGCAGGGCTGACCTGATAGAAAACCGGCCAGCCGCCTGCCCTTTCGCACTGCTCGAGAAACGCCCACACCAGCTCGCGACGCGTGTCGTCGTCGGCGCCGACCGGATCGCCCATCGTGACCCAGCTGCGGCCCTCGATGTCGTACATCACGAAAGCCGTGTGCGCGGCATCGAACAGCAGGGTCTTGTCGCCCATCAGCGCCAGATGCGCCTGCGCCGAGGGGAACTGTTTGATCAGCGGCAGCGCCTGCGCCAGCTCGGCCTCGGTCGGCGGTTCGAGGTGCAGCTTCAGCGGCTTGATCAGACTGGCGACCGCAAACAGCATGCCGGCCGCTGCGGCCGCCACCAGCGCACGCAGCGCGCGCGGCGCGCCGCCCTCGTGGAAGCTGAATTCCCACCACAGGCTGTTGCTGTAATCGACGTGCTTGAAGCTGAAGGTCACCAGCCACACGGCGCAGGTGAGAATCGCCAGAATCGCCAGAATCCAGCCCAGCGAAAACGTCGTGCTGAACAGCGACGCGCGCCGGTAAAAAAGGTGATGCGCCGGCGCCAGCGCCATCGCCAGCAACGTGAGCAGGGTCGCCTCTTCGTAGTCGATGCCCTTGAGCAGCGAGAAGATCGCGCCGGCCACCAGCAGAATCAGGGTCAGCACGTAGGCGGCGTCGAGCCGGCGCTGCAGCCCGCGCGCCAGAATCAGCAGCAACATGCCAATGACGCTGGCCAGCAGATGCGACACTTCCAGCACCGACAGCGGCAACACTTCGCGCAGCAGCTCCATGCGGTTCGGCAATGCGCGCGTGGCGCCGGAGAACAGCAGCACCGCGCCGGAAACCAGGGTCAATCCCGCAAAGAACGACGGCAATAGTCCGGTGAACCACGGCGACAGCAGCGACTTTTGCCGGATGCCGCGCGCCTCGCGCTGCAGCACCATCACGATGGCGCCGCACAGCGGCAGCAGGTAATAGATGACCCGGAACACCACCAGCGCGCCGAGGATCGGCGCGGCGAGTGCTTCATTGCCGGTGGCACCGAAGCCGGCCAGCATGATCGCCTCGAACACGCCCAGGCCGCCGGGCACATGGCTGACCAGGCCGGCGATCTGCGCAATCACGAAGATCGCCAGAAAATGCCCGAAACCGTTGTTGAGCTGATCTGGCATCAGGATGTAGAGCACTGCGGCAGCCAGGCCCCAGTCCAACGCGCCAATTAGAATCTGCCGAAAACCGGTGGCGACCGACGGCATATTGATGCGCAGGCGAAAAATGCGCAGCGGCCGACGCAGCAAACCGCCGGCCAGCCACAGCAGGGGCACTGCGGTCAGCGCCAGCGCGATGGGAATGCGTAGCTGCGCCATCACCCGCAGCGGAGCCAGCTGAAAATCCAGCGGCAGCGGGATGCACAACAGGGTCACGCCGGTGAGCGCCAGCAGGCCGAGCCAGAAGCTGGTGGTGCAGAAAAGCACGATTCGGCCCACCTCGGCGGTGGTCAACCCGTTCTGTATGTAAAACCGGTAGCGGATCGAGCCGGACACCAGCAGCGCCATGCCCACCGCATTGCTGAAGGCGTAGCTGATGAAGGAGATCAGGGTGACCCGGCGCCACGACAGCTTGCGGCCGATGGACACCAGCGCGTAGCGGTCGTACAGCGTCATCACGCCATAGCCCAGCGCCGTGAACAGCGCCGCCAGCAGCAGCCGCCCGCGCGACAGCCGGTTCACGTATTTGCGCACCTGGTGGTAGTCCACCTCTCTGGCCAGCAGATGCAGCGCCCACAGCGCCAGGCACAGCATGGCCACCGAAAACAGCGGTCCGGCCAGCCGGCGCAACAACACCATGCGCTGGCTCGGCGGCGCCAGCACCTGTTCGGCGCTCAGCGCCGGCTCGACCTTTTCCTGCACGTCTTGTGGCTGCGCGTCTGTTGGCTTAGGGCCCTGTGGCTTCACGCGACGACGAACTCCCTCGGTATAGCTGTCTAGTGTAAAGCCTGGGATAGGTCAGGTCGTGAATAACCTGTTGGTTGACGTTCGCCCCATCGTCACGGAAACACTAGGCTAGCGTCGACTTCCTGCCCCGCTTGGCCACCCACAAATACAGCGCCAGATTGACCAGCACGAAGGCGATACCGCC
>CAIKJM010000526.1 GCA_903827735.1 uncultured Rhodanobacter sp.
ACCCGCGCGCAGTTACCAGCAGCGCATCCGCCGGGTAATCGAAGATGGGCCCGAACAGATGCAGCCCGCGCAGATGGCGCTGCGTTTCATTGACGCCAGCCGGGCAGGGCTCGATGAGCTGGCCAACGAATTCGATGCGAAAAGCTTCGAGGATGCGGTCGATCTGCTGGTCAAGGCCGACACGATTTACGTGGTCGCCGTGCGTCGCGCGTTTTCCATTGCCAGCTATATCGCCTACGCCCTGCAGCACACGCACAAGCGGGTGTTGCTGGTGAACGGCCTCGGCGGCATGTACCGCGAGCAGATGCGCAGCATCGGCAAGAACGACGTGCTGATCGCGATCAGCTTTCCCCCCTACGGAAAAGAAACTCTCTACTGCGCGCGCATCGCCAGCCAGCACAAGGCCAAGGTACTGGCGATTACCGAAAGCGGCATGGGCCCGCTGGCCCGCCACGCGAGCGTCCTGCTGAAAGTGCGCGAGGGCAGCGCGTTCGCCTTTCGTGCGCTGACCAGCACCATCTGCCTGTGCCAGGCGCTGTTCGTCGCGCTGGCCTACAAGCTTGAACTGACCGTTGAAGAAACCACCCCCCCTGGAGAATACGATGATTGAAGTAGCCGTTTTTGGCGCCGGCCGTATCGGCAAGATCCACGCCGCCAACGTGGCGCGTCACCCGCAGGCCAAGCTGAAATACGTGGTCGACACGCATGCGCCGTCGGCCGAGGCGCTGGCCTCCGAGCTCGGCGCCAAGGTCGTGTCGGTCGAGGACGCGTTGAACGATCCGGCCATTGGCGCGGTGGTGATCGGCTCCAGCACCGACACGCATGCCGATCTGATTCTGCGTTCGGCCGCCGCCGGCAAGGCGATCTTCTGCGAGAAGCCGGTCGATCTCGATGTGCAGCGCGCGCGCGAGTGCGAGGCGGCAGTGAACAAGGCCGGCGTGGTATGCATGGTCGGTTTTCAGCGCCGCTTCGATCCCACCTTTGCTGCGCTGAAGGCGCGGCTCGAGGCTGGCGAGATCGGCGAGGCCGAGATGCTGGTGATCACCAGCCGCGATCCGGCGCCGCCGCCGGTGTCCTACATCGAGCGCTCCGGCGGCGTGTTCAAGGACATGCTGATCCACGACTTCGACATCTTTCGCTGGATTCTCGGCGGTGAGGCGGTGAGCGTGTACGCCACCGGCGGCAGCCTGGGCTTTCCGGAAGTGGCCGCCGCGGGCGACATCACCCAGGCCGTAGTCACCATTCGCACCAAGAGCGGCGGCCTGTGCCAGATCAACACCTCGCGCCGCGCCGCCTACGGCTACGACCAGCGCTTCGAGGTGCTGGGCAGCAAGGGTCTGCTGCAGGCCGGCAACGTGCGTCCCACCCAGGTCGTCGCCTGGGGCGAGCAGTCCATCAGCACCGACAAGCCCGAGCATTTTTTCCTCGAGCGCTACCGCGATGCCTACGCGCTGGAAATCGCGCACTTCTTCGATGCCTTGAATGACGGCACGCCGGTACGCACCACGATCGCCGACGGCATCAAATCGCTGGAATTGGCCGAGCTGGCCACGCGCTCGTTCAAGGAAGGGAAGGCGCTGGAGTGCTCTATCTAAGAGCGCGGGACAGGGAACCGGGAACGGGGATGTCCGGTTTCCCGTGAATGTGGGCTTGCCGCGTCTTGCTAACTCTTTGGCGCGGCTTGCGCGTCGCTACGACGAATGACTTTATCGAGTGCATGCATGAATCAGAAAACTCTCAACATCGGCCTGGCAGGACTGGGTCGGCTGGGCCGTCGCTATGCGGAAAACCTGGGGCGCAACGTGCCGCGTGCCCGTCTGGCCGCCGTCTGCAGCCCGGTGCAGGACGAAATCGACTGGGCGCGCGACACGCTGGGTATCGAAAAAAGTTACGGCGACTACGCGCAGATGCTGGCCGATCCCGCGCTCGACGCCGTGTTCCTGGTCACGCCGACCTCGCTGCACGCCAATCAGATCGAGCTGGCGCTCGATGCCGGCAAGCACGTGTTCTGCGAAAAGCCGCTGTCGCTGGAGCTGGAAGCCTGCCAGCGCACGGTGGCGCACGCGGCGCGCTATCCGCATCTGCGCGCCATGGTGGGTTTCGTGCGCCATTTCGATGCCAGCTACCGCGATGCCAAGGCGCAGATCGAGGCGGGCGCCATCGGCAAGCCTTTCATGGTGTATTCGCAGACGGCCGACCTGCTCGATCCCAGCGGCGCCTTCGTCAAGTTCGCGCCCACCAGCGGCGGCCTGTTCCTGGACTGCAGCGTGCACGACGTCGATCTGGCGCGCTGGCTGCTCGGTCGTCCCAAGGCCATTCGCGCGTATGCCGCCGGCACGGTCGCGGTGTATGACGAGCTGAAGGCGCTGGGCGATATCGACAACGGCGTGGCCATCTGCGAATTCGAAAACGGCTGCGTGGCGATGTTCCACGCCTCGCGCACGCAGGCTCACGGCCACGACACCCACACCGACATTATCGGCACCGGCGGCAAACTCAGCGTGGGCCGCAATCCGCGTATGGACCGCGTGGAAATTTCCGACGCCTACGGCGTTCGCGCGCTCTCCGCACCGAGCTTCTTCGAACGCTTCGGGGAGGCCTTCCACGCGCAGTGCGTGCATTTTGTCGATGCCGTGCTGGACGACACGCCGTTCGATCTCACCCTGGAAGACGCCGCCGAGGCCACGCGCATTGCCATCGCGCTGCGCCAGTCGATGCAGACGCATCAGCCGGTGGCGTTGTAAGGCGATCTCGCGCGTTTTGGCCGATACGACGCCATGGCGAGAAGCTATGCTTCTGTGGAAGCTCGCCATGCTTATGTCGGTTTGACGTTGCCTTATGTCGGCTGGTGAGTCAGTCGACGAGTGCATGTCATCGCTCCAAAAGCGTTGGCAAGATCATCCAAACAAGGGGACAGCTTGCCTATGGCGATCGTGGCCACTACGTCGCGAAATGCATGGTCGGTGGTCATCGCTTACGCCTTGGCCGCCTCTGCCGCCATGAGCTTGCAGCTGGTGTTTGCGCCGGTGACCACCAGCGCTGCCGCGCATTACGGCACCTCGCTGGCGGCGATCGGATGGCTCAGCGAAGTGTTCCCCTTGATGTACGTACTGATCGCGATACCCGCGGGATTTTTGCTCGACCGACACTTTCGCGCGGGGTTGCTGCTGGGCGCCGCGTTGATCGCCGGTGGCGCAATCCTGCGGTTGGTCGGCGACACCTATGCGTGGGCGTTTGCCGGCCAGCTGATCTGCGCGGCGGGTCAGCCGCTGATCCTAAATGGCGTCACTAAGGTCGCCGGCGACTATCTGGACGAGCGACAGCGCCCGCGGGGACTGGCCGTGGCGATGGCCAGTATTTACCTCGGTCAGCTGGTCGCCATCCTCATGGGCTCGCTGCTTGCCGAACCGTCGCAAACGACGATGCTGCTGCAAGCCAGCACGCTTTACGCCGTAGTCGCCGCCGCCCTGCTGGCGGTTTCCCTGCGGCGACCCGGTGCCTTTCGCTCGCCGGAGGAAGCGCCGCCCGGCATGGATTCTCTGCGTTCGCTGTGGGCAGATGGGTTCATTCGCACGATCACCGTGCTGGCGTTTATCGGCATCGGCGCGTTTACCGCCTTGTTGACCTGGCTGCAGGCCATTCTCGAGCCGGCGGGCGTTTCTGCCGCAGCGACGGGCGCCATGCTGATCGGACTCATCGTGGCCGGTGTCGCGGGCGTGTCGTTTTTGCCGGCGATGGCGATGCGCCGAAAGCGCGAGTTCCAGCTGCTTCTGCTCTCCGGCGGCGTCGGCGTCGCGGCGATGCTGATGCTGGTTGTCGCGCCGGGCACGCTGGTCGGACTCATCGTGATGCCCATCGACGGCCTGTTTCTGCTGGCGGCGATGCCGGTGATTCTTGAGCTCACCGAGCGCCGCGCCGGAGCGCGCGTGGGCACCGCCACGGCGCTCGTATGGATGGCCGGCAACGCCGGCAGCCTGCTTATCGCGATGGGCGTTCAGGCCCTGATAAACCGGCCCACGCTGGCGCTGATGTTTATGATTGTTGTCTCCGCGGTGATGATCCCGCTGACATTTCAGTTGCGCCGGCAGTTCTTTGCGGCGCCTTCGTCTGGCGTCATTCGGTAAACGGCAGCCAGGTATCGACGACGCGGCAGTTGTCGACGATTTGCAGCGGTCCCATCTGCAGCAGCGTCCCTTCCGATTGATGCGGGCGTAGGAACAGAAAATCGTCGACGTCTAGCGCTGCCTGGTCGGGACCGGAGAACATCGCCTGGTTGTAGCTGACGCCGAAGTACTTGTTTTCGATCACCCGCGGCGGTGAAACGATGTCGGCGCGCCAATCGCCGCCGTAGGTGAAATAAGTTCGCTGCCGCTGCGCGCGACCGCCAAACAGCAGC
>CAIKJM010000527.1 GCA_903827735.1 uncultured Rhodanobacter sp.
CCCGAAACGGCCAAACAGTGGGAGACTCCCTGTTGCAAGTTTCTGGCACCACCAAGCGTATTGCCAAGCTCTACATTGACGGCCGGCAGATCTTTGCCCGTAATGATGGCAGTTTCTCTGAATCGTTGCTCCTCGGTTACGGCTATAATATAATTGAGGTCAAGGTCGCCGACCAGTTCGGGAGACAACGGGTACTGGGTGTAATCCTCGGCATCCATGAAGACGAAGGCGCCATCGTCCATGTAGGAGAAATGCGCCGCGCGGCGGACCAGATCCATCTCGCGCAGCTCGTCGTCGGCACGCAGGCTGAGGTCGAACTTGCGGCCGCCGGGAATCGAATACAGCGTAAAGCGGAACGTGACGTTGCCACCACGCGCGCTGGGCGAGCTGCGCTCGATATCGCGTACCTGATAGACGGTGCCATCGTGTTCGACCACGTTGCCTTTCTTGACGTCGGAAGCTTTCATTGAGTAGCTCGGAGGTTAGGGTTTAGGAGTCGGTAGCAAGAGCGCGCAGCGGAGATTGTGCTGAAGTGCGTTGGGAACGGCAGTCCAAGCGACAGAGTTTCACCCGTACTATTCGCCCCTCGTTACTGTTTTATTTTGGCTGCAACCGCACCGCGCCATCGAGGCGGATCGTTTCGCCGTTGATATAGCGGTTGCTGAGGATGAAGCTGACGGTGTCGGCATACTCTGGCGGCTTGCCGAGGCGTGACGGGAAGGGGATCGAGGCGGACAGCGCTTCCTGCAGCTGCGGCGACATGCCGTCGACCATCGGCGTCCAGAAAGCGCCCGGCGCGATGGTGTTGACGCGGATGCCTACACGCGCCAGCTCGCGCGCCAGCGGCAGCGTCATCGCCACTACGCCGCCTTTGGAGGCCGCGTAAGCGGCCTGGCCGATCTGGCCTTCGTAGGCGGCGACGCTGGCGGTATTGATGATGACGCCGCGCTCGCCGTCTTCACCAGCCTCGTTGTTCTGTATCAGCGCGGCGGCGGCCTTGGCTACGTTGAAACTGCCAACCAGGTTCACCATCACCGTGCTGGTAAAACTAGCCAGCGGAAGCGTACCTTCCCGGCCCAGCATGCGGCCGGAGCCCAGGATGCCGGCGCAGTTGACTACAGCGTTCAAGCCGCCCATCGACTCGTGCGCCGCGGCTACATTGATGACCACGCCATCCTCAGAGGTAACATCGGTGCGGAAAAACCGCGCGCCTTTGCCCAGCGTGCCCAGCGCGGCCTGGCCTTTGTCGTTGTCGACGTCGAACAGCGATACCTGACCGCCGTGTGCTACCAGGTGTTGGGCTACCGCGTAGCCGAGTCCGGAAGCGCCACCGGTGATGATCGCCTTGACCTGATCGAGCTGCATGCTGGGTTTTCCTGACAATTCAAACGCGCATGGTAGCTGACTGGCACGGCGCGGCGAAGCTCTGCGACCGCCGCTCGAAGGGTGAATGTGAAACGGCCTTCACTGAAATATTCACATGGCGTTAGGTGTGCAACCGCGATCGTTGGTCAGGTGCATCGATAGGTGTTTCATCGCACTGTGGCTATGCGGTTTTCACCCACAGAGCTATCTTTCCATCCTCCGTTCCATCGCTGGCAAATCAAAGGAAAGCACATGAAAAAGCAGCTAGGTACCTTGTTCGTTTGCGGCGTATTGGCCCTGTCGTGCGCCACTGCGGTATCCGCTCAGCCACAGGACCACCACGACCAGGACAACCACGATCAGCGCTCCGGTGCGCATCCGATGTACGACCGCGGCCACAGTGAAGGCTGGTACAAAAAGGGCGGCCACGTGCCGGCCGAATACAACGGCGGCACGTACGAAGTCACCGACTGGCGCGCCAGCCATCTCCGCCAGCCGCCGCGTGGCTACCACTACGTTCGCAGCGACAACGGCGACATTCTGCTGGTAGCTGTCACAACCGGCGTGATTGCCAGCATCATCGCCAGCCACTGACGGCATCCGTCAAACTTACGCTTCTCAGCTTTGCCAGGAGGGACTATGAAAAAAAGTTTTGGTCGTTTGATGTTGTGCGCAGCCATGCTGATGGCCAGTGGAGCGGTGCTGGCGCAGGATTATGGCAACGATCATGATCACGGCGATCGGCGCTATGACCATGACCATGGCGACCACCATGGCGGTGGCTTCTACGACCGCGGCCATCGCGAGGGCTGGTATCGCGCCGGGGGACGTGTGCCGGACGAATATCGTCGCGGTGACTATGTCGTGACCGACTGGCACCGCAATCACCTGCGCCCGCCACCGCGCGGATATCACTATGTCCGCAGCGACAACGGTGATTTCCTGCTCGTAGCCGTCACCACCGGCGTCATTGCGAGCATTATCGCCAGTCACTGACGCAGCCAGCTCTGGATAGAGCAAGATGTTAAAAAAGCCCCGCTTCATAGGCGGG
>CAIKJM010000528.1 GCA_903827735.1 uncultured Rhodanobacter sp.
GATTCGCCAGTGCTTTTCACTAGTTGAAGATCTTGATCCATTTTTTTTATCGTAAGTACCTTTAGAGGTTTACTATCTATTATCACATCGCTCCAGAAAAACTCATCTGCAGATTTTTTTAATTGCGACGAATTCATCCAGAAATATTCCATAAAAAAACCTTTGAAGTCTAAAGCAGACAAACATCCATCAGATTTTTTCTTCGTATTAAAGTGGTCGTCGTAAGTCATTTGATCTAACTGAGCTTCTAGCGACTCCCGCCATGGCTCGAAGTCACCTCGGTTAAAACTTTGTGGGTGGCCTTCGATGAGCGGATTGAGGAGGCAAAAAACGGTAGATAAATCATTCCTTGACGTAAGAAATTCAAACTCTTCTGAATCCAGATATATCTTCGCTTGATCTTTTATGAAAAACGCCGATTTTATCTGAAGGAACCTTGTCGTAAGCTCCTCATCCTTGAACTTTGAGCGCGCAGCGTTCGTTACCATCAGGTCAATTCCGAAATCAGGACTGATCTTGTTCGCTTCGAACCCGTTTAGGTAAATATGACTTGCGATCCACAACTCAGTAGCGTTTCCGAGGAAAAAGTTCTCATAATTCAGGTTATGCAATGGCATAATGACTTCCCAATGAGCCTAACTACCAATTAGACGGACCCACGGGTCCTGCGATAGATCCCCGAGCACAACCGGAACTTCTCGCGCACCCTGATTTGTCGAGAGCTTATACTTGCCCGGTCCGGGCAACAACCAAATATATAACTAGAGAAACGTGCTCAGGTTGAGTTACGTAGGATCAGTAAGTGAACCTGACCCCGTTCTTTTGTGCTCCGTACCCACTTGGTCGTTTTCGATTACATCGATCACGTGAATTAAGAATTCACCCCTTACACAAATTAACATTTTACTGTTTTTTGCACGAGCTATGACCACGCCGACCAACCGTGGCTCGATAGACACGTTAGCCCTAGAAAAGTCATGCACAACAAAAACAGGACCTCCACTAATACCATCAGGCTCAACTGCCTTAATCTGGTTAAGCCCCTCCCGATAGACTCTTTTCAGATCAATCTCTATCCCGAAGTGAAACATTGGATCGTAGCCTTCAGCAGAGACCAGCTTTTCGTTGGCTATCTTTCCAAAGTAGCCGTAGGGCCTCATCGTCAACTCCCTGCCTTTCCTTCTGTTCTTGGTCTTTGGAAAGCCGCAAGCAACCACATAAAAGTCACGAAGCATGTTGCCGCACCAGATGTTGCTTGCGGGGATCGGCTCAGCCACGAAGTCAGAAGATGCGAGGCCAATCGGCGACATAATCCGTAAGTCTAGGTTTTCTCGGGAAGGCAGCGTCAGATTAGCCGTAAGAAACTTTCCTATTTGGACAATTCGACCATCGGTGAAACCATAGATCTGGCTGTCGAGGTCTCGCGGATTTTTTTGGTCTCTTTCCAATACATGAGCGGCGGTAACGAGAAAGCTGTTTCCCATATGAGAAACAGAAAACATCGTGCCACAATGATAAGGTTTGTCGCGAACGTCAATCTTGAAGACAGGCACATAAGACATTTTGTATCGATTGGCGTTGGCGGTAATTCCAGCCTGTATCTGAGCCGCCAAGTTCTTACGGTTTTGCATTAAGAGTGTTCCAATTTTTCTACGACGCAAGAAGCGCCGTATAACTGGCCATAGAACAAAAGCTTATGACAAACGCAAGTATATGAAACAGCGGTCAGAGTAACCTGACCCTGTTTTGCAGATCCGTTTTTCGGCATCAGGTCTCTCGTGTTTGACTCCGAAGGCATTCGACCGCCGCCTCAAGCAACTCCTCGCTCGGCTGTAATGAACTCCACTCCTTCCAGAAGTCACGAGTGGCGCTGTCAGGTTTCACTTTCGGCTGATCGAGCCTAATTCTTGTTGGCAAAAGAACGGCATCGCCCAATAACAGGGCTTCGCCCGTATCCAACAAAGGCAGCATGGCCGTAAGCCCAACTAGAGAGTCCGGCATCAATCGCTTGATGACGTTCTGGTCGCTGTCATTCGTCAATCTTAATGCCAAGAAATTATTGCACTGCGAAAGAATCGTCCGACTTACATCAGAAGGCCTTTGGCTCACCACAAGCAGCGAGAACCCATACTTTCTACCCTCCTTAGCGATGCGCTCGAATGAATATAGCGCCTGCTTTTCGACTGCATCCGCATCTTCCTTCACCGGCAGATACAGATGGGCTTCGTCGCACAAGAGAGTAACCGGCGTGCGCGCGTCCGCATCCACCCAGAATTGCACGTCATAAAGAAGGCGGGCCAAAGTGCCAGTCACAACGGGAAGCACATCCGAAGGAACTTCGGAAAAATCGATGATCTTTATACCACTCCCGGAGTCGGCACGAAGTAGTTTTACAATTTGCTTAGCGAGCCACGAATAATCTAGTGCATCAACTGGAGGCGAGAACATGAACCCATAACGACGATCATCGAGCTTTGCCTCGAGCCGCGAAATAAACCGGGTGAGCTTATTCTCCCAGTCGCCAATGACAGGCTTTCCAGTAGAGGCAGAAATTCCTTTTGCTGTGTTATCCTCTTTTAGCTTTTCAAGCAACCTAGATATTTTGTACGGAACTGGGGAATCAACAGTGAAGGTCTCTTTGACCTTCACTTTACCTGAAGCATCAAGTGTTTCGCCCTTCAGATCCCGGACATGGAGGGTAAAACGAGATGCTTGGTTCGGTGCGTTCTGATCACTCCTATCCAAAATCATGGACAGCATTTCATCTCTGTTCAACAGCCAGTACGGCAGAAACAGAGCATCATCCTTCGGATTAGCAAGATCGGCGGGGCCGGCTATCCGAAATCTTTGCGCAAACCCACCCTTGGCCTTATCGGCGAGTGGCTTATATTCACCGTGCATGTCAAAAACAATGATGTTGGGAAACTTCAACTTGGCTGCTCTCTCGAGCAGGAGGGCAACGGCCCAGCTCTTGCCTGCGCCCGTGCTTCCCAATATCGCGGCGTGACGCTGGAAAAATTTATCGCCGCTAGCAATCGCTTCTGCGCTACGGTCTATTACGAAAGTGCCAAGCCTTAATCGCTCATCTTCGGGAAAGCCTGCGCCAAGAATACCCATGAAGCGCTGGAGATTACCGCCTTCAATCACAAAACAATCGCGATCTATTTGCGGAAAACCATCGGCACCACGTTTGAACGTGTTGGATTTGTCTCCGTCAACAGTACGGTAAGTACCAATTACGAAAGCTTGCATACGGTCTGACGGTGAGACAGTGAGGACTGCAAGTTCACTACCATCGGGGTCGGGCAACTCCTCGCGAAGGGAGCGAGTAACTCTCTCAGTCATAGCTATTAGAAATTCTGCTTGAGTGGCGCCCTTGATCGCAATTAGCTGCCCAATTCCGAGGCGCGTCAGCATCTCAGAGTTGGTGACGTCTATCGCCACGCGGCTAGTATCTACACCTACTACGCGTCCAATCTGATCTTGCTCAGTAAAATCGATCGCTGCATCTATCATGCGGATAGAACTCCGGCAATAAATCCATCTAAGTCCCAGTACGAGACATCGGGGTAGAAAATCTCGACGCCTTCGACAATTACTTTAGTTCCATCGACGCTCGCCTCGGATCCATACTCAATAGCAACAATGTTCTTATTTTCCAGCGCGATATTCTTAGCTTTCAAAGATAACTTATGGGTCAAAATTACCGTCTTGACGCCCGACCTGATGCGAGGAGTGAGGTGCGTCTCCAGATGGTCATCATTGAATCCGTACCCGATTATGAGCAAGCGCTGTGCTTGATCGATGGCGTCATTGGCTTTCTCGCGGTGCTTATCAAACGGGCTTTCATAACCGTTTCTAAACTTGTTCAAGCCAGGCGTGATAATTAGCCGTGGTAACGGAAGCGCGCCCGCATGGCGGACCGGATTACCGTCGCGGTGGTACCAGTCGAGGCTTCCGTGAGGCTTGAAAACATTCGCTTTAGGCGCCCACTTGAATCTAACATTCTTGGCTACTAACTTTGCGCTTCTACAGAAGCTCCACTGGCTCTCTACGGGGTCAAGCTTTGCCGCAAAATAGCCGCAGAACATGGTGTCTACGCCTAGCCCAGCTTCTTCGCAAGCAAGCTCCACGAGGCGATCATAGTTCGTCGTGACGATTGGGATGCCCCTATCGGGTCTGAGCAAATGCGGGATCAGCTTTGTAAGGCGGAGCGATTTCGCATTCCTAAAGACCTCGGCGGTAATGATGGCTTCCGCATCGGCGATAAAGCTTCCCGTGCTCTGAACAATGGCAGCCTCTAATGAAGCGGTGGGGGCGCATTTCAGCAGGGCTGCCTCCAACCCCTCAGAAATAATGTGCGGGTGTATTTTCTCCCACAGCTTATTATCCTCTTCGGCCAGCATTGCAGGAAGATGTGTGACAAGATGGCTACCAAGCGCATTCATGCCAGGAACACCTTCAGCGCAAGACAGCCCTGATCCAATGATAAGAACGAGACCATCGCCAAGGTGGTTCTGTAGTCGCTTCTTCAGATCAGCAAGTTCCACGCCCTCCTCCCTGTAGTGTCGCGGCACAATTTCATCGTAAACCACATCGGTTTCTTACTTTAGATTCTCACCTCAAAATGTAGTTGGCTATCGGCGGAAAAGGTCAGCTTTACTTCTTCAGAAAACGCTACCCAAAAATAAGCACACGCCAGCGGACTTATTCTCGGTAAACCGACGGATTACATATTCCTCCGATACTCCCCCACCTCATAAAGCGCACGCGAAATTTGCCCCAACGAGTTGTACTTCACCGCCTCAATCAACTGCTCGAATACAGTCCGCCGATCCCGCGCCGTCCCCTGCAGCACTTTGAGACCATCTGAAGCAAGCCCGTTCCGCGCTTCACCATAGCGTTTGACGTTGCGATCTGCGCGCCCTTCTCTTCTTCGGTAGAGCGAATCAGCTCGATTTCGCCGCCACGATCCTTCTGCAGGAAGGTGCCGACGCCGATCAGAGGCAGCGAGCCTTCGCGCTTTTTGTGCTCGTAGTACATCGACTCTTCCTGTATCCGGCCGCGCTGGATCATGGCTGAACTCCCTCGCCAAGAGACAACCGACCTACAGCAGCTCATCCCGCTTGAACGAATACCCATGCTTCTTCCATCCCGACGCGATGCCCATGTCGTAGCCGTAGACCAGAGTCACCGCGACGACATCCTCGTTGGCGATATTCGGGTCGGCTTTCGCTATCAGCTGGGCGATGCGCTTGGCCATGTCGCCATCGTCAGTCAGCGGCGCATCCAGCCACAGCGACGACTGCAGGGAGTGCGTAGTCTTGCCACCATTGAAGGATGACCACCCGCGTACGACTTGCGCCGTCATCACGTGGGGTTGGGTGGACAACGTCTGGTACAGCGGCAGCATGCCCGCGAAAGTCTGGGTCTGCGCGAACCGACTGGCTACCGCTGGCGCGCTCAAAGCGATAACGGCGAGCAGAGCCACCACGACGATATGCCCGCGCCACATGACGGGGAACGGTACGGGCTGCGCCGCACGATCGAAGCGCTCCACGTACGAGCCCACCGCCAGGTCATGCAGGGACTGCCGTGTGCGGCGATTGAACAGGTAAAGGTAGATGATGGCGAACATGCCACCGAATACGACGAGGGCGAGCAGGTAACCCAACGGTGTCGACATCGCCAGCTTAGGATCAAGCGGCAGGCCATTCGCAAAGAACGGAATGCCCAACACCGCGTAGCGCAGCACCGAGCGCGGCAAGGACAGCAGCTGATCGTGAGCATCGACGACCCGCACACCAAGCCAGCGTTTGCCTAACGTCTGCCCGCCACCGATACGGCTGTTGCAGATACCGAAATAGGCCAGCGCGATCGCAAAGCCGATCAGCTTCGCATAGGCGCCCATGCGCGCGAACGTATCGAAGAACAACGCGCCCAGAATCCAGCCGACGATGCCGAGCAGAATCGAGTCGATCGCGAAGGCGCCCAGACGACGCCAGAAGCCGGCAATCTCCCGATCCGACCCACCTTCCGTATGCAATGCGTCCATGTACTTCCCCCTGAAGTGGAGACATCTTGCCGCAAGAATGATCGGGAGGCGAGGTGCGCTGCGGCATGGGCAAATTCCATCGCCCAACAAAAGCCGCTACGGCCACGGCAAAGGGGGGGCGGAGGGAATGAAAACGCGCCATCAGCCGCGGCCGAGCGCAACCCCATCCAGTGCCTGACTGCGCCCCCCCCAACAACCGGCATTTTATTTTCGGCCTTCCGCCAAAGATCTAATGACGCAACGTGCGCCCCACGACGTCGCCGGCAAACGCCAACGCCACAAACCCCAGGCATAGCCCGCAGATACCCGTCCAGCCGGCCATGGCCCAGGCCACGCCCGCACCGGCGGCACCGGCGCTGCCGCCGACGAAGAACACGCCCACAAACACACCGTTGAGCCGGCTGCGCGCCTCGGGCATCAGCATGTTGACCGCGCGGCGGCCGATGGTCTGGTCGCCGACGGCGCCGGCGTCGATCGTGATCGCCGCGAGCACGAGCAGACCCAGCGCAAGCCATGCATGGGAGCGAATGTCGAACCCGAACCAGCCGGCACCGGCGATGCCCGCGAGCACGATGCCGGCGAGCAGCACCCCATGCGCAATGCGCATGCCCACCACGCCATGGCCCTTGTCGCCGGCGCGACCGGCCAGCGGTGCGACTACCGTACCGGCAACGCCGGCCAGCGCGAAGGCCGCGGCCGCATCGGCACTCAGGGCGAAAGGCGGTTGCACCAGCAGCACGGCCACACCGGTCCAGAACGCTGAAAACGCCGCCATGACAAACGCGGCGGACACGGCGTAGCGTCGAAGCACGCGCTCGCGCTGCCACAAGGCCCAGAGCGACCGAATCAGCACGCCGTAGCTATGCCCGAAATCGGGCCGACGCGGCGGCAGCTTGAGCAGCAGCATCAACGCCACCAGCGCATCGAGTACGCCCATCAACACATAGAACGAGCGCCAGCCAAAATGGCCCGCCACCGTGCTGGCGAGCGGGCGCGAAAATAAAATGCCCAGCATCACCCCGCTCATGACGCTGCCCACCGCGCTGCCGCGACGGTCGGGGTGAGCCATGGAGGCGGCCAGCGGCACCAGCACCTGGATAGCGCACGAGGTGGTGCCGGCCACGCACGCGGCGAGCAGAAACACGGATGCATTCGGCGCGAGGCCGGCCAGCACCAGCATCGCCGCACAGATGACGAGGGTGATCACGGTCAGTCGGCGGTTCTCCGTGAGATCGGCCAGCGGCACCAGAAACACCATGCCCACCGCATAGCCCAGCTGGGGCAGCGTGGCCACCAGACCCGACAACGTCGGCGGAATACCCAGGCTGTGCGCGATGGGCGCGGTCAGCGGCTGCGCGGCGGAGAGGTTCACGATCATCACGCTGACGGCGAACGCGAACAGCAACGTCATGCCGGGTGTGAGGGCAACCGCCTGTTCGACCGGGGCGGGAGCAGCGAGTACGGCGTTGGCATCGGTAGACATGGACGGCATTTGCGGCGACGAGGGTGCTGAGGTTAAATACCCCGCACCCATGCAGCAATTGAATAATACTCATAAAGACTATGTGCAAATTACATACATGAGCATCGCCGATGAATACCCATGATTTGACTGCCTTCATCGCCGTGGTGGACGCGGGTTCGATCGTACAGGCAGCCAACCGCCTGCATCTGACCCAGCCGGCCATTACGCGTCGCGTGCAGTCGCTGGAGGCCTTGCTCGGCATCGAACTGCTGGACCGGCAATCCAAACCGCTGCGGCCGTCGTCGGTGGGGAGAGAGGTGTACGTCAAGGGACGTCAGCTGTTGCGCGCCGAAAGCGAGTTGATGGCGGCGGTCAACCCGGCCGTGGAGCCGGAAGGCGAATTGCGGCTCGGCATGGCGCCGTATCTCGCGGACATGATGCTAGCCACACCGGTGGACCGACTGCGCGAGGCCTTTCCGCGGTTGGCGCTGCGCATTCAAACCAGCTGGTCGCCCACGCTGACCGCCTCGCTGGAGGGCGACCAACTCGATGCCGCCGTGGTCGGTTACGCCAACGGTGCCACGCCGCCCGCGTCATTCGTGGCGACCTCATTCGCATCGCAGCCGATTCGCATCGTCGCCGCGCCGTCGCTGGGGCTGCCGGCAAAACTGGACGTGCGCGGCCTGGCGGGTTTTTCCTGGGTGCTCAGCCAAAGCGGGTGCGGCATGCGCTCCGCACTGCGCAACGCACTGGGTATCGCCGGCATACCGTTCGATGTCACCGTCGAGGCGGCTGGCTCGGAGCTGCAGCTGTCGCTGGTCGCGCGCGGCGCCGGCCTGGGCATGGTCACTGCTGACCTGCTCGAAAGCAGCGCCTACCGGCAGCGACTCAAGATTCTCAAAGTGGCCGACTTCCGACCCGAAATCGTCGCTTGGCTGGTACACCGCCCCCTGCCACCCAGGTTGGTCGCACCCGTCGCACTCCTGCTTGAGGAGTTGCAAAAACTGCCGATGGCACGAGCGGTAAAAAAGCGGCGCGCTTGAAATTTCCGATCAATGCGCTGCCGGGTGATCGTGCGCACTCGCGAAACCGAGGTGAGAATAGACTTTCTCCCGGCACAATTTAAAGTGCACTCTGACCCCAGTTTTTGAACCAACCTACAAGGACGTAGCTGTGAACAGACTTAACCTTTCTTTCGTTTGCCTGCTCTCCGTTTTATCTGGCTCTACGGTAACAACTACTGCGCTCGCCCAGGGCGGAAGATCGCTCAGCTCACCAGAAATCGCTGCGTTGGCCTTGTTTGGTCGAGCGAACTATTTTCGCGTTGTAACCGCACAACGACGGTGTGACCTGGTGGACGCTGACTATTTCAATGCGATAAACCAACGGTTCGAGAACGCTCGCCAACAACTGGCGGCGAAATTTGGATATAACGAATTTCCAGTCGACAAACCTGTCGACGCTCCCATTACGCTTGTACCCTGCGAACGCGCAACGCTGAATTCTTACGAAAACCATGTCTCTGAAGTTGAACAGCTGCTACGCCAGTTGCCCGCTAATTGACCGCTCGATAGGGAATGGAGACAAGCAACCATCGCGCAGTTTCACCATGTCACGTGGATCGGATTGATCATCCATGGGTGATAGATGACCGAGAAATTCCAAGGGATCTGATCTATAAGCACATCGAGCGTATTGCGCTGCACTTGCAGCGTCCACCGACCGTCACGTAGTTGCAGCAGCCCTTCGCGTTGTAGGAACGTTTCGCGCAGACTCGCCAGCGAGGTTTCGCGCAGCGCGGCCCAGCTGGCGGCTGCCGCATGCAACAGCTGATCACACACATCGAGATCTGCCTTTGCAGCTGTGATCGACGGCGCGATCGGCTGGGCCGTGGAATGACCACAGAGTAATTTGTTGAGTGCGAGTTCCGCCTCAGAGGAAACCCGACTGGCACCAACGCAATACTGCAAAAGGTGCACAGCCCGCGATAGCGACTCACCGTCGGGAATGCGATGCCGGCCGGCGTCGGTTTTAATTAACAAGCCGAGCTTTTCAAACAACGTTGGCAGGTAAGGATTTAGCAGCACCAGCCCAGCATTGCCGATACGAAGCGAATGCCCCAAAGAATCCGGATTGTCTTTTATATTCACTTCTTATCACCTGACAGGCCAGCTCACCGCTGACGACCCAGATTTTTCGGATAGCTGCGCACGCAACGAGCCCCTCAGGGAAAGTGCATCTCTACTCCTGCTCGGCTCATGTATCGTGCGATATTGAACGAGTGATATTGAAAGAGCGCCCACGACATGGAACCGATGAAGCTTAGGTTTGAGGCGCTGGACGCAAAGATCGAGGCCTTGTCACAATCTACATCGGCTAAAGCTGCATTTCCAAAGAGAGCCAAATGGGGCTACTCAGCGGCAGCTGTCGGTGCACTTTTCAGTTTTCTCTCCGTCGAGCTGCTTCCAAGCAACGCGATCTACACCTTAGTTTTAGCTTCCATCGGATTAGTCGTAGAAATAGTAGGTGTCATCGTGGCTGGCATTTCCCAAATGCCGAAGACCTGGCCGACCTTCGCCAGCGAGCGTCGAGATTTCGCCAGGCAATTGGACTTCGACTTGCCTCACCATCTGGCGCTCGTCGAGTGGTTACGAACCTTTCCGCTAGATCAACGCGAAGCACTGAACGAGTTCGTCAGCTATCGTCATGAGCGAATGCAGGAGAAGCTTCCTATGCTCACCGGGAGCATTGAAAAAATCGGGGCACTGCCAATCGTCATTGCACTCTACCTGCAGTTCAAGGACATGCAGTGGCCTCCACATCCAAGCTGGGTGGAAGTTCTGCTGATTTTCGCGTTAGTTTTCGGATATTGGCTGAGCGTGATGCAGATCAGCGTGAGACTTCGGCTTCAGCTCTACGATAAATTGCTTAGCAAGTCGCTCACGCAGCCCCCTGCAGATAACGCCGAAGACAAAGATAGGGAATCAAAGTCCACTTTGTCCTTCCCCTTTTGAGAAAGTGCACTCTGACCCGTGTTTTGAAAGCTTCTAAGACTTTGGATTATGAACCTGCCCCCTTTGTTTGGCCTACCGGGTGTCTCCAGATCCGTTGAACTGCCGGGCCAAGTGAGTAATGTAATTGTCCGTCATGCCACTCACAAAATCTATGGCACGCATAAGCGCCAAGTACTCGTTCGAGTCGTCAGATGACAACTGCGATCGTATGTTGGGATGAAAAGAATTTTCACCCATGAGGTCGATTACTCTCTTCGATTTATAGCTTTTACTATTCCCCCTGGCAAGATCCACCGCCGCCCCACAGACCACATCTAGAACTGTCGCCACGGTGTTGTACGCGCCAATCTCCAGCTCGACCTTGCGTGGGTGCTGGAAGACCTTCTCCTTGGCGAGATCCTTAGCTTGTTTGACACAGACCCTCACCTTTTCCTCGCAAAGCGAGAGAATCTCGTCAAATTTACCTTCTAAAATGCCATTTTCGTTTTCTATAAAGGCGTTGGCA